>JABURQ010000146.1 GCA_014762625.1 Planctomycetaceae bacterium
CCAGGCACCGTTCCGAAATCATAAATCCCCAATGGAAGGACCGCGGATGACGCGGATATCGCTGATAGTTGATAAGACTTCACCCTCCACCAGAATGGGGGAGGGTCGGGAACGAGCGCAGCGAGTGACCGGGGAGGGGGAGAGATTGATTGAAACCCTCCCCGCAGGTTCGTTCCTCACCTTCGACCCTCCCAAAGGGAGGGTGAAGTCTGATTTCAGGGACCGAATGCGGATCACCGTGACAACCAATCCCGAACGCTAACTCTGGTACGAGTTTGAGTACAAGACCAATCTTGGGAGCCAATGGCGTCTCGCCAGTGTTTTGAAAAGAGAGCCACGGATAATACGGCTCAAAACGGAGACCCACGGAAGATTTGGGGATTTCTCCCCCTTTCCAAGGGGGAGATCAAGAGGGGGTAATTTAATAGCATTAGTAACCCCCTGTGGTCCCCCTTGGTAAGGGGGACATAACTTGATGCACACCTTCCTCACGCAGCGGCGCGGCGGCGCAGAGAAACAGGGAGGCAAGACTGGTCACAGTTCGCACCCGCAGGATGGGAAGTTTCTTGTGAGTCCGTCACCCATCCTGCAACAAGGAAAATTTTTCAACCCCTTTATATATAACATTATCTTTAAGTTATCGTTTTCTCATACACGCTCAAGCCCATAAAAACTGCGTCAAGTGTTGTCAATAACACTCTCTTTTCATTACGTTGGAAGAAAACATGCCAACGATATACAAAGGGTCTGTTGTGATGTATTTTGTTCGATTTGCCGCCGGGTTAATGCCACTTCTGTTTTGCGCAAATCCATCTATCGCAGCAATGCTGTATTGGACTGAAATTGGAGGAGGTGTCAGTCGAGCGAATTTGGATGGAAGTAATCAAGAAACGCTGATCAATCTCACAACGCGTGATGTCAGTCTGGATTTGACAACGAATAAGCTCTATGGGACTTTTTCTAGCGACACAATCGGACGAGCCAACCTCGATGGAAGTGATTATGAAGTTCTTGTCACCGGATCATGGGACGCTGCATGGGGGCTGGATCTGGATTTGGTTAATGGATCAATCTATTGGGCAGATCGGGATGCAGCTGGAGTTTTCCGCTCTGACTTGGATGGCTCAAACTCCTCTCAGATCATCTCAACCGGACGAACTCGTAGTGTAAGAGTAGATCCGATTGGCGAAAAACTCTATTGGACTGAGGATCGTGGCGGTGCTCAGGCCGTGCGGAGATCAAATCTTGATGGATCGTCGATTGAAACGATTGTCACCGGTGACCGTCCTCAGTTCTTAGATCTCGACTTATCGAACGGCTATGTCTATTGGACCGATTTGGGTCTGGGAACAATCAACCGCACCTCTCTCGATGGGTCAAATTCATCCACATTGATCAGTGGACTTTCAACGCCCAAAGATCTCGAATTGAATCTCTCCGCAGGGCACCTCTATTGGGCTGAGTCAGGCATTGGGAGCATCAGAAGAGCGAATCTCGATGGAACGGGAATCACGACGCTGGTGAGCGGATTGGATGATCCATCTGGCATTGCATTGGACTTGCGCGAGACACAAATCGTTCCTGAACCGGCTTCTCTCGCCCTGTGGGGCTTCGGTTCGCTCGGTCTAGGAGTGATTCTAAGACGCCGGAATCGACGAAGACATCAATAGATCTGCTTACTGGGTATCAACTTCGAAGGTGAATCCGTTGACTGAATTGATAAAGATAACAATATTTCTGGCATCAATCAGTGCCCTCATTAGTTGTTCTGAGGTGAGTTCACCTTCAAGTACTGGTCCATCCGGGGCAAGTTCGGGGTCAATTGCAGGGACGGGAGATGTAACAACCCTAAACGGAAGCGGTGGATTTGCAACTGTTGCAATCAACGAGGAAGCACATGATCGATTGATGGAACTGTCCCTTGCAGAGGATTATGTTGGGATCGAACAGTTGATAGACGCTGGATTGGTATGGACGGTTCCAAACGGCACAAAATGCAAAGTAATATCACCGGGAGTCTTCACGTATGAGGTCAGATTAATGGAAGGTGAATATTATGGTGTCGCTGGAATTGTGAACTCAGAGCGTGTTGCAAGAATTGGAACCGGACAATCTACAGTCTCAGCAAGAAGTTTTAGTCCTGACACGTCGCAACAATCTTTTCATCCGATTCCCTCTGATGTTTCTTATGAAATCATTGATGAAGATCAGCTTCGTAACGTGAAAAGATCTCTTCAGATTCGCCTCAACAAAAGAGTCGATCAAGATGTATTGAGATCTATCGCGATGGAGTTGGTCAAGTCAGTTCCCACCAAGTATGAGCGAACTTTCATCGGATACTATCTACCTCACATGGAACCGGAACAAAATCCGTATTGGGCCACAACTCATTTCAACCCTGACTTGGAAGTCAAGATCCTAGGATTTACAAAAGAAGAAGCGATCACTGTATTCAATAACAATGAGATATCATCAGGTGAGATTGTTGGAAGTTGGATATATGAAGTCCCGAATGCAAGCAGTCGAATTGACATCTTCAAAGAGAAAGGAAAGTTGTTCGAAAGAAGGCTATATGGCGATAACAGCTCAACAACATCGCAACTTGTCGAATTGAACTCATCACTTGGTAGACGATTCGAAAAAATCGAACCGAATGATTTTGGAGATCACTACATCGTAGGCGAGCTTGGTGAATTGCAAATACGCGACAACGATGGATTGATCGCAACAGCAATCATTCTTGAAAATAGTCAGGGAGAAGCTGAAGACAAAGCAGGATCAGAAATCAAACCAGACATAGACAACAAAGCAAAAGAAGATTCAGCGACAAGCAAGGATACAAGCAAATCTCAAAGCCGGGAATTGTCGCGGGAAGATATCGCTCGGATCAAGAACTACCTTAGGACTGCCAAACGATTGATTGACGCTGGAGCAAAAGAAGCAGCAATCAAATATCTAGAAGCTGTGATTGATCAGGCTCCTGAATCAAAATACGCTTCCGAGGCCAAAAATTTGTTGATGCAGATTGATAAGGAGTAATGATGCTGGCGGAATTGATGCATCGTTAGATGATGATTCAATGATAAATTAGCTGAGAGCGGGACTCCATGACCCACAACCAGTAAGGTCGGCAAAAAAAGGATCTTCAAATTTTACGACGCGGCTGATGTGCTGAGGATTCAACTTTTCTCGGATAATCCCCCATCCGGAAATCTGACTGTTCTCAGTGTATCTATCCGATGTGCTTCCGCGGGGCAGCCCAGCCGGTCTCGGCTGGGTCGCGTATGCGATAAGAAGTTCACATCATGATGGTGCAATCAAGTGAGGCAGGTCAAGAACGGTTCGCACACGCATGATGGGAAGATAGAAACTACCGCCTTCGGTCTTGATTCCTCGCTATTGCTCGGCGACCTCAGAGCCTGTCTTCAAATTCCATTTTGGCTACGAATGGCGAGCCAGTCACCCGCTTTTCGTTGGTCTGCATCGTCGAATCCGTTCCAGGAACGGTTTCAATTGGCATTGATCTATCAAAAATCGGACGCGTAGAATTCGCTCACAAGCGATCTCAACAATCCAGCCATGCTGGGGGATTCGACTGCTTCGACCGCCTTAATCGGGTAACAGTTCGCTCATTCTCGCCTCGAAAAGCGAATTAGAACACACGCTCTCAGTTGCTCTAACGTCACCCAATCGAACATTCGAAGTCATATCTCCATCGTTGAGAGCACTCCCAGCAACCTCGTCGAAAACCGGAAGGAAGCCTGAGAGTGGCTTTCAGTCATTCGCTGGGACTTGTACTCTTTCGCAATGCCCTCCCGGCCAGGGCTCCCGTCACTCGCCCGTTGAGCATGGCGGGTGTGCCATTGACGTAGACGTGAACGAGACCTTCGGAGTATTGATGCGGCTTGGTGAATGTTGCCGTGTCGATGAAATCCTTTTCGTTCCAGATCACCACATCGGCAAAGTATACGGTTTTCAGATAACCCCGGTCCGTCATGCCGAGAATATCTGCGGGCAAACCAGTCGAACTTCTGACGGCATGTTCGACGGGGATATTTTTTTCCTGAATTGAGTAGTATCCGATTTTTCGAGGAAACGTTCCGTAGCTGCGGGGGTGGGGGACTTCATCACTGGGAAGCCGGGCGGAACCGTCCGAGGCGGTCGCGACCCAGGGAAGCGTCATCACGTAGCGGACATCTTCTTCATTGATGCTGTGATTGACGATTGATGCGCCGCCGTTACTTTCGATGTGCATCACGAGTTCGAACGGCGTCAGTTGCTCCTGTTGCGCGATTTCATCCAACCGGAGTCCCGCCCAATCCGGACGCGGCAGGAAACGGGCGATCTGAATGCGGTGTCCGTGATCGGTCAGTTGCAGCTTGCGTTCAATTGCTTTGCGGATGCGGTCGGCATCCTCAGTATCGCTTTTGAGACGTTCGAGCGTTCTCTCACGACCGCCCGCTCTCGCCCAGGAGGGCATGGTGGTTGCGCCGAGAGAGGTGCTGGACGCGGTGTAAGGATACTGGTCGGCAGTCACGACCTGTCCTTTCTCTCGCGCTTTTTTGATCACTTCAACGGCGGTCCGAACCAGTCCCCAGGAGTCTTTTCCGGAGGACTTGAAGTGTGAGATATGGACCGGCAGCTCGCCACGACGACCGATATCCAGGGCTTCCGCGACCGATTCGAGCAGCCCCGTCCCTTCTCCGCGG
This sequence comes from Planctomycetaceae bacterium, assembly GCA_014762625.1. GTDB lineage: Bacteria > Planctomycetota > Planctomycetia > Planctomycetales > Planctomycetaceae > JABURQ01. The sequence continues at coordinate 4,710 of JABURQ010000146.1, forward strand.
ATATGACTGGCGTAGAGACCGTTGTACGTGCCGACAACTTTCGCCAGTTCGACCAGTTCGTCGGTGTCGGCGAATGAGCTCGGAACATAAATCAGTCCGGTCGACATCCCCCAGGCTCCGTCCCGCATCCCCTGGGCGACAACCTCCCGCATTTTGTTGAGATCTTCGGGAGTCGCCTGTCGTTGCTCGTCGCCAATGATTTCACCGCGCAACGTTCCCTGAGGAATCAGATGTGCCACATTGACGCCGATTCCGTATTCATCCAGTTTCCGATAGTAGTCTCCGACATCGGTGGGGCCGCTGCCGCAGTTACCTGTGACCATCGTGGTGCAACCCTGCGTGAGGTAATTCATGGCCGAGCGTGTTTCCGGTTTCAAGACACCCCGGTCGCTGTGATTGTGCAGATCGATGAAGCCGGGGCTGACAGAGAGTCCGGTGCAATCGACGCGCACCTTGACTTGCCCGACCTGAAACTGACCGACCGCGACAATTTTCTCGCCTGCAATCGCCACACTGCCGGTCTGTGGTTGTTGTCCGTCGCCGAGATAAAGCAATCCATTTTCAAGTAGGACATCAGCATCCACAGGCTTGTTTTGAGCCTCGCTGTTGTGAATGCAGCAGAAGAGTAAAGCGAGGGCGAGAGCAATTATGATGTGATATTTCATGGAGTGATCATTCTTAATCAGGAGATGATGATTCGCGCGTCGTGGTGATTATTGGCAATCCGGTTCGCGATTCCGCAAATTCTGAAATCCCCAACGGAAAAGATTGCGAGAATCGACGTAACGGGCCCCCGAAGACTGCGCTGCGAGGACGACGCAAATCAACCAGTCGTCATCGCGGTGCAAACTGGAAACGAGACAAGCGCCGGCATCGCCGGTCGTTCCGGTTTTCACACCATCGTATCCTGCGACGTTCAGGAGTTGGTTGGTGTTGTTCCAGACAACCTGACGCGTGGGGCCGTCCTCTGTTTTCACGATACAGAGATATCTGCGGGTGCCGACGGTTTCGCGAAACGAAGCTAGTTGAAATGCGGCGCGGGCGAGGATCGCGAGATCGCGGGGGCTGGCGTGGTGATCGTCGGCATCGAGTCCGTGAGGATTCACGTAATGCGTATTCTCCATCCCTAACTTCGAGGCGGTCACGTTCATCTGGTGGATAAACCGGGCCAGGGCACCTTGATCCTCTTCCCGATCCGAAGCGGGAGAGTAACGGGAGCCCAGATGCTCGGCGATCGCGACTGAAGCATCGTTACCGCTGGGCAATAATAAACCGTAGAGAAGTTCGCGCAGTGGAAGCTGTTCTCCGGTGCGGACGCCCGACGTTGAGCCCCGCGTCATGTCCGCTCGTTCCGAGAATGTGACGAGACTGTCGGCGAGTTCCGGTTCTTCTGCGATCGCCTGGAACGCCAGGTAAGCTGTCATCATTTTGGTCGTACTGGCCATCGGTAAGGAGGTATTGCCTTTCTGTTCGGCGACAAGTTCACCGCTCGATCCATCGATCAAGACCCAGGCTTTACAGGTCACGAACGGCGGTCCTTCCAGTGCATCGGCGGGTTCGAGCGGAGGAAGTGCTTCCAGTTGGGAAGTCTCCTGGTCCTCGCTGAGCAAAGGACTCAGCGCTTTGAGCGTTGGAATGTCTGCAATCCCCGTGACTTCCAGTTTCCGATCCCGCTGAAAAATTTCCACCGCTTCTTGCGTCACCGGACCGAAGTCACCATCGACAGCAAGGCTGGGAGACGGTTCGAGCCGGACGTTAAGAGTTCGCTGAAGCTCTTCAACCAGTCTCCCGGTCGCACCTAACTGTAGTTCGGCTGGCCTGTCGGGATTTGCGTCAGCGTCGGCAAAGCGGTGGTAAACAGCTTCAGCAACGCGTCCGCAGAGAATCTCCGCGGCGTTTCGCTCTCCCCAACTCCGGTCCTGGTTCTCGTTCGTGAGGACACAGACAGCCACGGCGCCTTGCGGCAAGTAAAGAATTCCCGCGTCGCAGCGGACATTGCTGACCGAACCTGTCTTATGAGCGATTTTGACTCCGTTCGGAAGAAAACGGGCCAGCTTGCTCTCATCCTGACAGGCAAGTAAATGGTTTAACATCGTCTCACAGGCATCTTCACTGACGAGTTCCTGACGATACAAACGCGTGAGAAGTGTCAGCATTTCCGAGGCGGTCGTACTTCCCAATCCATACTTCTGACTCCGTTCGGGAAAGAGTGACGAATCGCGGCGGAACACTTTGGCGTGGATTTTCGTGTTCGAGAGTCCCCAGCGTGTCATGGTGTCGGCGGTGGATTTCAATCCGATCTGGTCGAGCACAAGATTGGTCGCCGTATTGTCGGAGTAAGCCATCATCAACCGGACGGCATCTCTCAAGGAAATTTTCGTTCCGGCAGAAAAGTGCGGCGTGAGAATGCCGGAACCGGGGACTTTATCTTCTTCGCGGAGTTCGATCATTTGCTCCAGATCAATATTGCCCACCGCGGCCTGTCGGTAGGTCTCGATCATGACCGGAAGCTTGCAGAGACTGGCGGTCGGCATCGCTCGGTCGGCTTTGTGGCGGAACTCCACGTCACCGTCAAGTTCCTTGATTGCAATGGAAACCTGCCCCTGGTGCTCGGAAACGAGCAGTGAGAGCCTGGCTTCAAGTTGCGGGTCGTTTTCCGCGTCAGAGACGGCACAAAATAAGGCGATGCAGACGGCAGGAAAGCAGACGCGCAAGCGTGGTCTCATCGGATCGATTCCCTGAAAATAAACGGCACAAGAAAAGAAGAAGATCACCTTGAGTTCCAACGTACCGATAAGAGCAGTCGGTAATCCATCGAAAAAAACAGACCAGGTGCGAGCGAGTCAGATTTATCTACGAATCTATGAATTCGAGTTCAGTCTGTTTCCGTGGTTCTGAGTATGCGAACCGGAACGATTTCACGGTGTCCAGTTTGGCGAGAACTGTATGACTCACCATTCCCGCACTGTTGCCAGAATGGATCGATTTGGTATTATTTGGTCTCACGCCGCCGTAGCTCAGTTGGCAGAGCAATGCTTTCGTAAAGCATGGGTCGGAGGTTCAAGTCCTCTCGGCGGCTCTTCATGAAATTTTCCAAGCCCGCACTTCTCCAAAAGTGCGGGTTTTTTGCTTTTCGGACTCGATTTTGGTTGTCATGCTAATGGTAGTGTTTGTTGCATTTTAATCGAGGGGAAAGCAATGAGACGACTTGAGAGAAAACTGGCGGTGGTGATGGGGGTAGCGATGATCTCTTTGGCCGTGCGACCTGCGCCGGCGGCCGATGAAATGATTGAGAAATCGCTCTCCTATTTTCCGGCTCACACCAATTCTGTGATGGTGATGAACGTCGATCAGATTAAACAGTCCGAAAAAGCGAAACAGGCCGGCTGGAGTGACAACAGTTCTTCAATGTGGGTCGCGGGGACCGAGCCGTTACCTTCCTGGGTTAAAACGATTGTTCGAGGCGCGCATACCCACTTGGGACGCTCGTCTCGGGAATGGTCGATGAGCGTCGCAAAAGCTCCTTCCTACCTGAATTTTTCCGCGCTGGCTCGTCACTATGGGCAGAAAACTCAAACCGTCGCCGGTCAACCGAGTTACCTGTCACCAAGCGGGGCCTACGTGGCGATGTTGAATCAGGACACCATCGGCGTCTTACGTCCGGCGGATCGCGCGGATTTGTCCCGTTGGATCAATCAGGTTCAGACCGAAAGTGATCCCGTTCTGCCGCAGTATCTCCAGGATGCAGCTCAACAATCGGGGCATATTCTGATGGCGGTCGATCTTAAAGACACTTTTGACAAATGGTTGCTGCGCAGCTGGCTGGAATCGACAGAAACATTGAAGGGAAGCAGTTCCCGTGTTTTGGAAATGGCCGAATTATTGCAGCATCTGGAAGGTCTGACGCTGACTGTCAATGTTACCGATGACATCCATGCGAAACTCCAGTTTGATTTCGACACCACACTCACTCCGATTGCCGATCAGTTTCATCCTTTATTGCTCGAGTACCTTACGCATTCGAGTGCTTTTGTCAGCGACCTGGAGTCGGCCAAAGTGGATCTACAAGGGACCGCCATCGTGATGACGATGAGTCATCTTTCGGATTCCGGATTCCAGCGGTTGATGAGCCTCATCTTGTCACCCCATCCCCAGCAGACGCTGGCCGCCAATGAGGACAACAAGTCCGAACAACCCAACAACGACTCTCCGGTTCCTCGTTCGGAGCCAAGCCTGGCAGCCACTCAAAAGTATTTTCTCGCGATCGAAAATCTGTTGGGTGACCTGGAAAGAAGCTACAAACGAAGTCGCAACTATACGGCGACCGCCGTGTGGCACGAGCGATTTGCTCAAAAGATAGACAATCTCCCCATTGAAAAGGTCGATCCGGCAATGGTGAAGTATGGACGTGAAACAAGTGCCCGTTTGGTGGCGTTGGGGGCTTCGTTACGCGGACAGCCGCTTGAAATTAATGCACTCAACAACTCGATCACCTACAACGTGAAGCCGACTTATGGCGGAAATGGATGGTGGGGAGGAGTTGGAACTTACACGGCAGACGGACCGGTTCCCAGCGGTTACGATGTGGATACAAATCTGACTCAGGTCCGGGAAAAACAGGCGCAAGCGGTCATTGCGGGGGGTAAGGAACGCCAACAACTCTGGCAAATTCAGATCGACGCCCGCAATGAAATTCGCAGTGACATGTATCAGAAATATGAAGTTGATATCAGCCCCGGCTCTGAGGATGAGTAAGAACGATTCGGCAACGGAGGAGCGGTTGACTCGATGAATGGGGGCAATTCCTGCCCGTAGCCGCAAACTTGCCTGCGCCGGGAAGATTGGGTACAAAAGAAACCTGATCGGGGCGTATGGCTCAGTTGGTTAGAGCGTTCGGTTCACATCCGAAAGGTCGCAGGTTCAAGTCCTGCTACGCCCACTTAACAGCCCGTTGAAAAACTCAATTTGACTACGAATGGATTTTTGACCTGAATCACGTCGTCATCAATTCTCGATGAATCATGGGATTCACCTGCGAATTTCTTCCTTGTGCTCATCTC
>JABURQ010000149.1 GCA_014762625.1 Planctomycetaceae bacterium
ATTTTGTATTTGGTTCTTTGTACTTGGTTCTTGGCAGTTTGGATTCCAAAACCGAAGGACAAAAAACAAAGCACGAAATACGAATAATCAAATTGCCAAAGATCGAACTCTCTACCTAACGCCGGTTTGTTGTCAGACAGAGGATTTAGGAGTCGGGATTCAGGATTCAGTTCTTAATGATGTGAACTCCTAGTCTTTTTCTAGTTGCTAATTGCCAGTTTCTAGTTTCTGCTTGGCAACTGACCACGAACCACTGACGACTCACAAAAACCAAATTAAGGAACCGCGGAGGACGCGGATTTCGCCGATAGATTCCGGGACGACACCGGGAATCAGTTTAGCAGTCAATCGATCCTGTCCTGTTGAAAGTAACCTGAATTCGCTCCGAGATCGGGAACAGAACGCGGGGGTACGGCTGATGAGATGAGTACCTACTGCCAGGTTGGAAACAATCTGCGTTGGTGACCTGACACGTTAACAGAACTGTCAGTTCAGGAGGCGACTTCTCGACCTCTACTCGGCACATTCCGTTCACAGCTTCGATTGATAATATTCCTTGCCCGCTTTCAGGGCTTCATCGATTTTGTCGGGAAAGCGACCGCCTGCTTCGGCCATGTCGGGACGACCGCCGCCACCGCCGCCCACAATCTTGGCCGCGGCTTTCACGCAGTCCGAGGCACTGAGTCCTTTCTCCAGCAAGTCTTTCGTGACGGCCGCGTTAAGCGCCACTTTGCCGTCATTCTCGCGTGCGATCAGAATGGCCGCCGACTTCGCCTTGCCGCGGAGCTTGTCCATGAATTCGCGGACGGCGTTTTTGTCCATCGGCGGAATTTGATGCGCGATGATTTTGGCGTCGCCCACCGTTTCCGCATTGGCGACGATTTCGTCGATTTCTTCGGAAGCAGATGCCGACTGCACCTGCGTCAGTTCCTTGCGTAAAGTTTTCACTTCCTCCTGAAGGGCATTGATGCGATCGGGGAGGTCTTCCGCTTTATTGGCCTTCACCAGTTGCAACATATTCTTGAGGATCGCTTCCTGCTCTCGCGCCAGTTCGACCGCCTTCGGTCCGGTGACGGCGGATATACGACGAACCCCTTTGGCGACCGGTTCTTCCGAGACAATTTTACAGAAGCCGACCTGTCCCGTATTGCCGAGATGAGTTCCGCCGCACAGTTCAACGCTGAAGTCACCCATTTGAACGACGCGCACGCGATCGGGATATTTTTCTCCAAACAGTGCCATTGCGCCCAGATTGCGAGCGTCATCGAGATCCATCATCTGCGTTTCGACGCCCTCTCCGAGCGATACGCAGCGATTGATTTCATCCTCGATCTGCACCAGTTCTTCCGGCGTGACCGCCGACTTGTGAGAGAAGTCGAATCGCAATTGATCCTGTTCGACTTTCGATCCTCGCTGTACCGCATCTTTGCCAAGTGTGACGTGCAAGGCGTGATGTAATAAGTGAGTTGCCGAGTGAGCGCGACGAATTCCGGCTCTTCTGTCAGCATCGACCGTGGCGGTCGCATTGTCCCCCACCTGAATTTTTCCGGAAACCAGTTTCCCCAGATGCAAGATCAGATCGCCGTCTTTTTGCGTGTCGGCTACCTGGAATTCGAAATGCTTTCCGGAAATCGAACCGGTATCGCCGACCTGACCACCTGCTTCTCCATAGAAAGGAGTTTCCTTCAGGACCACCACGACCGGCGTGTCTCCCGTTTCAGCGGAATCGAGTGACTCCTGCAATTTCTGATTGGCGATCAGACCGACGATTTCACTCTCTGCATCGACTGTGTCATAGCCGAGAAACTTCACGCCCCCTGTTTTGGTTTTCAGGGCGTCGAGCGGCCCCTCCGCCATCACGGAACTGGCGAACGCTCCAGTGCCGCTCGATTCCTTGTGTTGAGCGACACATTGTTTGAATCCGGCGCGGTCCACTTCCAAGCCTTCCCGAGCGGCGAGGGCTTCCGTCAGTTCGATCAGAAATCCGTCAGTCTGGTGCAGATCGAAAGCGGCTTCACCGGAAATCTGTTTCTCACCGGACGATTTGGTGGTCTCGACCAGTTTCTCGAACTTGGAAACGCCGCGTTCGACGATGTGCAGGAATTGATTTTCCTCTTCCTTGATCGAATCCATCACCGCTTTGCGAGTTTCTTTCAGTTCGGGGTAGGCTTTCCCCATAATGGCGATGACGTGATCGACCAGTGTATGCAGAAAGGGCTCATTGCGACCGAGTAGATAACCTTCCAGCATCGCGCGACGCAAGAGTTGTCGAACGATGTAATTTTCTTTCTCGTTCCCCGGTTCGACTCCTTCGTGAATACAAAACGTGACCGCCCGAATGTGATCGGCAATCCGGCGCAAAGGTCGCCCTTGCGGGGCGTCGAACGCATACTGAACTCCGACCGCGTCTCCGGCCGCTTCGCAGAGTTGACGGAGCGTATCGATTTCAAAGTTGCTTTTCACACCTTGCAGGACGGATGCAGTTCGTTCGAGTCCCATCCCGGTATCGATGTTCTTTTTCGGCAGCGGTTTGAGATTGTCGGGCGGATCGCCCACGCGATTAAACTGCGTGAAGACGAGATTCCAGATTTCGACTTTTTCGCTGCCTTCGGGATGAAAATAAATTTCGGAGCAGGGGCCGCATACTCCATCCGGGCCCAGACTGGGAGCGGACGCGGGCCAGAAGTTTTCATCTTCTTCCTCGCGACTGATTTTTTCCGGCGGGAGGCCGATTTCCTGGTGCCAGATGTCGTAGGCTTCGTCGTCATCCTTGTAAACCGTCACGGACAATTGATCGGGATCGAGCCCCAACCAGTCCTTGTCGGTGAGAAACTCCCACGCCCATTGAATCGCTTCGGTTTTGAAGTAATCCCCGAACGAAAAATTTCCCAGCATCTCAAAAAATGTATGGTGGTACGCCGTCACACCGACGTTCGAGATATCCCCGGTCCGGAGACATTTCTGGCAGGTGGTGGCTTTCGTGAATTCCAGATCCCCAACGCCAAGGAATTCATCTTTGAACTGATTCATTCCCGCCGGCGTGAACAACACCGTCGGATCATCCTTGGGAACCAGCACATCGCTCGGCCGGCGGACGCATCCTTTGGAGGCAAAGAATTCGAGATACTTCTCGCGCAATTCGTCAGTTTTCATCGGTCTTGATTCAGTTTCAGTTCACGGGGTTGAGGTGGGATCGGGGGATGGGGCGGGGACCGTAATTTGCTGTCCATCGATCAGACGCAGGGTGATGTCCCCATCCAGGTTGTTCAGCGCTTCGTGAAACTCCTGGGGAGTCTTCACAGGGCGATCCTGAACCGAGGCGATAAATTCACCGCTCTGGAGACCGGCCTGATCCACGGGAGATCCGGGGGTCACTTCGCGAACCAGAACTGCGTCCGGGTAACGAAACGACCGAGTCATGAAGCGGTTGCGACCAGTCGGGTAATCCACCGCCAACCCGCGCCACTCAGGATAGCGAGGGTGAGTCACAATGAGCTCTTCATCGTTTACAACGGGCCATTTCCCCAGTTTGACAGTGATATCGACAGGCTGGTTCAAGTTTCTTCGCCAAATCCGGACTTTCGCTTCGGAATCTGGTTCGAGTAATGATATCTCGCGCATCAAATCGCGTCGATTGAGTATGGTCTTTCCCTGAATTTTGAGAACCAGATCACCTTCTTGCAATCCAGCTCGACCGGCTGGAGAGTTACCGAAAACCGACCGCAAAATCGGAGCGGAGGCTTGCGCGAAGGGGAATCCTTGCCGAGTGATCTCACGCGCGGACACATCTTGTGGCCCGACTCCGAGAAAGCCGTATTCGACCTCTTCGCCACGGGCCAGCGTTTCAAAAATACGCACAAATGATGCATCAGCCGGAATGGCGAAACCGGACGATGCTTCAAAGCCTTCAATCGCGGCCAGAGACGTCGTCAAGCCGACAAACTCCCCCTTGAGATTGATCAACGCACCGCCACTGGTTCCGAGGTTCAATTTCATATCGACTTGCAGCAGAGTTCCGGTGTGGTGCAGCGTTTCTTCCGAATGACTGGTAATTGTTTCCGGTTCGGGAGGCAATTTGGGATGGCGTGCCTGATTGCTGATGATCCCCCACGAAGCCGACGCTGAACCGTCGCGAGCGATCGAGTAAGGATTACCGAGGCCGATCACGATCTGCCCTTTACGGATTTTGAGATCCTTCGCGATCTTGAGCGGTTTCAAATCGCGCGGCCCCAGTTTCATGCGTTGGTAGTCGATGTCGAGAACCGCCAGATCGCTGCGGGGATCTGCGGCGCGAATGGAAGCGTAATAGCCGTGTCCCCCCTTGATCCTCACAAACAGTTCCGCCTCGGCCTCCGCCGCGTTGGCGCCACTCACCGGTCCTCCTTTGACGACATGATAATTCGTCAGGATATACCGTGAATTGGGGGCATCCTGTCGTGAAAGTATCACCCCCGCACCGAAACTGTTCGGCTGGAAGTCAGGGGATTCCGGATCGCGTCGAGCTTGCCGATCCTGATTGCGCCAGTTGAAGCGTCCGAATGGATTCAAACGAACCGCGGGATCCTGATCGGCGTCGTTGGTGCGAATGCGAGCGATGCTGACCACCGATGGCTCGGAGTCCTCAATGATTTTGACGAGCGCCGATTCGAGTGCCAGCGCGGCATCGAGTTCCGATTGCGCAAAACCCGACCGCACATAACCGATCACAATGAGGACCGGTATGCCAAGCTTCAGACAATTTCTCACTGTGCGGAAAAACATGGAAATGCACTCAAAACGCGATCAAATTGATGATGCCTCATAGTAGCTGATCCTCGGCTTGAGAAACAGTACCCCGCGAGGACTTCGCGCAGGAAAAACGTCCGGGGTGATTGGTCCCGGACGTCTGAAAAACTTTGGAAGTTCGCAAATCCCGACTCTCGATAGGGAGACGATCGGGTGGTCGGAAAGCATTTTCAAGCAACGGTATCGCCGCTATTCTTCCGCAGAGTCGGCGTCTTCCTCTTCGGCCCCCTCGGCGTTCTGGAGTTGCGGGTCCGCCACACCACGAGCCACTAATACCTTCTGGCGAATTTCTTTCATCATCTCCGGATTCTCTTCCAGGGTTTTACGGGCATTGTCTCGTCCCTGGCCCAGACGGGTTTCGCCGTAACTGAACCAGCTACCGCTGCGGTCGACGATTTTGTCCTCGACGGCAAGGTCGAGCAGGTCTCCCGACAGGCTGATCCCACATTCCCCTAACATGTCAAATTCGCAGACCCGAAACGGTGGAGCGACTTTGTTTTTGACAATTTTGCATTTCATGCGAATGCCGATTGTCTGGTCGCCATCCTTCAGCGAACTGATCCGTCGGACATCCACACGACAAGAGGAATAGAATTTCAAGGCGCGCCCCCCAGGTGTCGTTTCCGGAGAACCAAACATGACGCCGATCTTTTCACGGATCTGGTTGATGAAGATGACGGTAGTTTTGGCTTTGGAAATCGCTCCGGTCAGTTTTCGCATCGCCTGACTCATCATCCGTGCCTGCAGACCGACATGCGTATCTCCGATCTCGCCATCGAGTTCCGATTTAGGGACCAGTGCCGCCACGGAGTCGATCACGATGAGGTCGACCGCGTTCGATTTGATCAACATCTCGGCGATCTGCAACGCTTCCTCACCGTAGGAGGGTTGGGAAACCAGCAGATCTTCGAGGTTTACGCCAATTCTTTTCGCCCAACTTGGATCGAGCGCGTGTTCCGCATCAATGAACGCCGCGATTCCTCCTTCCTGCTGGGCACTGGCGATGGCGTGGAGGGCCAATGTCGTCTTACCACTCGATTCCGGCCCGTAGACTTCGATAATCCTTCCACGTGGAAATCCGCGCCCCCCCAGCGCTAAGTCGAGAGAAAGCGCTCCGGTCGGGATGCCGGGAACACCGCGGGTGAACTCGTCTCCCGCGAGCTTCATGATCGAACCTTTCCCGAAGGTCTTCTCAATCTGACCGAGGGCGTTCTTCAGGATCGCTCCTCCCTGCGATTTCTCTGAAGACGAATTGCTTCCCGATGATTTCTTCTTTTTGGCCATGTCCTTGATCCTGTTATTCACTTTCGCATTAGTTGTGCTTGCCATCGAGAAATTCCTTCAGTCATGGAGTGGTCGTTTCCAATTCCCGACACCATGCTCGATGTGGTGAGTATTGTGTGCGGAAATGCCGGATTTGAAAAATGAACATAAGCACATAATAATGTCCGTTCACTATTCGTCAATAGCAAACTGTACATTTCGGCATTTCCTGAAAAAAACGGTCAACGGTTCGGAAAGTACCGGAGATATGCCTGCGGCCCAAACAGATTGCCCACACATCAGGCAGCCTTTGAGTGACATTTTCTTCAATCTCAGAAATTCCTGGTCAGTAAGTCGGCCCGATCTACGCCCCCTGCCTGCAAACAGGGCATCCACGAAACATGACCCGATAAGCGGCATAAAAATTGCTCTTTTTTCAGGCTCTCTGACGAATGACGCCCTCTTTTTTGTAGTCTGTATCAGAGACCACACTCGTTTCATCACCCAACCCACGAGGATCATGTGTCCCAACAGGAGCAAAGTCAGACCACTGCGAGCTCGAATTCCGCGTTCGAACGATATGATGTCGAAGGCTTTTACGACGAAATCTTTGCCGAGGATCACGTTCCCCGCGACTACTGTCGTCCGCTGATCGATCGTTTGAAGGAACTGGATCACGCCGACATCGTCAGACGACAAAAAGCCGCCGATCGCTCGATGCTTCGGATGGGCATCACCTTTAACGTCTACGGAGCCGAGGAGGGGGCCGAACGGATTATCCCCTTCGATATTCTTCCTCGGATCATCACAAACTCCGAATGGAAGATGCTCGATGATGGACTGAAGCAGCGTATCACTGCTCTTAATCTGTTTCTCGACGACATCTATAACGAACAGAAAATCCTCAAAGATAAAGCGATTCCCGATCACGTTATCATGTCGGCGAAATCGTATCGTCCAGAATGCGAAGGGCTCAAACCGCCGCAGGGCATCTGGTGTCACATCACGGGAACCGACCTGGTCCGTTCCGACGACGGACAAATTTATGTGCTGGAAGACAACCTGCGTTGTCCGTCCGGCGTCTCCTACGTGTTGCAAAATCGCCAGTTGATGAAGCAGACCTTTCCGCAGTTATTCGATCGGGTGAAAGTCAAACCGGTCGATGAATACTCCAGTTATCTGCTCGACTCGCTGGAATTCCTGCTGGAAGACCGGTCGCACGCTCCGAACGTCGCCGTTCTGACGCCCGGCATGTACAACTCGGCCTACTTCGAACATTCCTTCCTCGCCCAGCAGATGGGTGTGCCTCTGGTGGAAGGTCGCGACCTTGTCGTCCACGACGGCTTCGTTTACATGCGAACGACCAAAGGTTTCGAAAAAGTCGACGTCCTGTATCGTCGGATTGATGATGATTTCCTCGATCCGAAAACGTTCCGCAAAGACTCCATGCTGGGAGTTCCCGGCCTGATGGACGTCTATCGCAAAGGAAATATCGCCCTGGCGAATGCTCCGGGCACCGGGATCGCCGACGATAAGGTGGTCTACGCCTACGTCCCGGAGATCATCAAATATTACCTCGGCGAGGATCCCATCATTCCCAACGTCCCGACTTACGTCTGCTGGGATGACGAACAGATGCAGCACGTGATTGAGAATATTGCCGATCTGGTCGTCAAGCCGGCGAACGAATCGGGGGGTTACGGGATGCTGATCGGTCCTCAATCGACCAAAGAGGAACAGAACGAGTTCCGGGAACTGATCAAATCGAATCCCCGTAATTACATCGCCCAACCGACTCTCAGCCTCTCCCGCGTTCCCGTCATTATCGACGATCATCTCGAAGGGCGGCATGTCGATTTGCGGCCGTTTATCGTCTACGGACGTGATATCCATTGCCTTCCCGGCGGACTGACCCGCGTTGCTATGCGGAAAGGATCGCTGGTGGTCAACTCCTCGCAGGGAGGGGGCTGTAAAGATACCTGGGTGCTGGAAGACGGTGCTCTGTAGCCTGAGGTGAAAGCCGAACTGAAACATTTTCGACCAATTTCAAACCACACAAAAGAATGACCATGCTCAGTCGCGTTGCGGAATCGATTTACTGGATGTGCCGACAGGTGGAACGTGCGGAAAACGTCGCTCGATACATTTCTGTCAATCTGAATCTCTCTCTCGACATGCCGGGGGAATCGGTCCAGCAGTGGAACCCTCTGGTGATCACCACCGGTGACAACGAGTTGTTCAAAAAACTGTACGATGAGCCGTCTCGCGAAAACGTCATCCGGTTCCTCACCTTCGATCGTAAAAATCCGAATTCCATCTTTTCCTGCCTGTGGCACGCTCGCGAGAACGCCCGCTCGGTTCGGGAAATCATCTCTTCGGAAATGTGGGAACACATCAACCGCTTCTATCTGATGCTTAAAGAAAGCACCTTGAGGTCGGCGACCAATGACGCCGCCGACTTCTTCGACGCCATTCGATCCTCCGGCCAACAGTTCATGGGCATCACCGACGCCACCATGACGCACGGCGAAGCCTGGCATTTCTGCCGACTGGGACGCTCTCTGGAACGAGCCGACAAAACGTCTCGTATCCTCGATGTGAAATACTTTATCCTGCTGCCGAGCCCGGAAGATGTCGGCACGCCGTACGATGATATCCAGTGGTCGGCGTTGCTTCGTTCCGCGTCCGCCCTGGAAATGTATCGACAGCGCTTCGGTCGGATCACTCCCGCCCATGTGGTCGAGTTTCTGGTTCTCGATCGCGAATTTCCGCGAGCGGTGCTGTATTGCCTGACCAACGCGAATCAATCGCTGCATATGATTTCCGGTTGCGATCTCGGCAGTTTCGTAAATCCTCCCGAACAACTCCTGGGACAATTGCAGTCGCAACTGGCGTTTACCAAACCGAAATCAATCATCGATGGCGGACTGCATGAGTTTGTGGATCGCCTGCAAAGTCGATTGAACGAAATCGGCGGCGGCATCCACAATACGTTCTTTGCACTCCGCCCGATTGAGGCGATGGCCGAAGAGGAACCGGTCTGAACGATCGACAGTCGGTTTGAAATCAGGTCAATGGTTCGTGGTCGGCGGTGTGAGAAGAAACTGGAAATTAGCAACTAGCTGACTCCGTTGTTTGCAGGTTGGCGAAATCAGCCGCATGGCGAGCAAACTCGCGACAGCGAGTGCGCCAGTGGTTGCTTAGCCTTTCCCCAAGGTTCTGTTGAGTACAAACGCCCCCATGTCTTGAACGGATCACGAATCTCAACTGACCAGGGACGACTCACAAAAAATCAACTTGCCAAAGATCGCGATTTTGAATCGCCGGAATCCCAAATCGAGAATCGAAAATCCAGAATCCAAAATCAAAGAACCCCGAACGCTAACTCTGGTACACACAAATTGTCACGGTCAATTTTGTATTTGCCGTAGTAGTCTAACCAGATTAAAATGTCATCCATTTGGATACAGATGTTGAAGCTTGATT
>JABURQ010000203.1 GCA_014762625.1 Planctomycetaceae bacterium
CCCCCGACATTTTGTGGTCGAAAAATGCTTGCAAATTCCCGTCCCCAGATCCATAATCACTGCGTAAGTGAACGAGATTACACCTTATCGAATAGGATGCCAAGATGGTGTTCAGTGCTCCCCACATCCGGCCGGGCCGGGCCTCCCACGCAGAGAGTGCGGTGGGAGAATCAAGCGATGTGTCGAATCTTTGAAGATTGCGGTTGCGAGACCGAGGGTTTCCCGGTAGCGTTTAGCGAACAAAAAAAAGCCGCCCCTTATGGGAACGGCTCTCCGAGGAATCAGTCGGTTTTCCGCCAAGTCCACCGCCTGATCCCCTTGCCAACAACCGAGAAGAATGGACCTTCACGGATGATGACTCTGATTTCAGGCGGCGACCGAGCGCCGAACATTGATATTTCTTCTAACTGGCCCCGCACGCTTGCGCGACCACCTCCCCATCTGCAACGCATGGATTGCGTAATTTCCTGCGCGGGAAAAGAGAAACCCCGGAAGAGGCGGCAACCTGCTTCCGGGGCGAATTCTCGTGCTTAATTTGATTCCCTTGGTCGGGGAGACATTCAAATGTCTGCACAAGATTCTAACGAATCTGGTGACAGGGGCAAGGATATTTTGCCCTTTGATCCCACAAAATGGTATTCCGGTCCAGAACTCATGCGGGTCCTCAGGATCGGTAAACATCGCCTTAACGACTGGAAGCGTAACGGTTTGAAGCGTGTGCCATTGAAGCCAGAACAGTTCTGGGGTGGTGATGTTCACGAATTTCTCATGAAACTCCGGGAGTAGCCGATGAATGTGTGGGTCTCTTGCTACAAGCCGAAAGGCTCGCTCGTGTATTACATCCAGGTCCGCCACAAAGAGAGTGGAAAAATCCTCGCCACGCGATCGACGGGGAAAAAGCGGAAGCGAGACGCGGACCGCGTGACTCCCGGTCTCGTCGAAGAGATACTGGACGGGGATCGCGAGCAGATGGAGATCCTCACCTTCTCCGAATTCTGCGACCGCTACGAGCGGGAGGAACTTTCGACGCAACGCAAGAGTACTCAGGATAATATGCAGTCGATCATCCGCCGCATCAAGCGACAGATGAAGCCGAGTCTGGTGAAAAACATCACGGCAGCGAAGTGTTCCGCCTTTCGTGCCAGTCTGATCGAGGAAGGCCTGTCGCTCTATTCGGTCAAGCGGAACCTCTCGGGATTGCGGAAGCTTCTCAACTGGGCGCAGCAGATGGGATATATCGAATCGGTCCCACACATCAAAGTTCCCCAGAAAAAAGACCTGGTCCGCACAAAGGGCCGAGCCATTTCCACGGAAGAGTTCGAGCGGATCCTCTCGAAGGTGGAGCAGGAGGTCGGCTCGAAGCGAGCTCCGTTCTGGGAATCCGATCTGCGAAAGCTCTGGGTTTCCGGTCTCAGGCTCGACGAAGCGGGGCGTTTGGACTGGACGGAGGGAGACTTTCGCGTCGATCTGTCCGGCGTCCATCCACGATTTCTGATTGCTTCGACCGGCCAGAAAAATAAAAAAGCAATGCGTCACCCGATGACGCCAGACTTCTTCGAGTTGCTGATGAAAACCCCCGAGTCCGAACGAGTTGGCCCTGTCTTCAAATTCGTCGCCGTTGACACTTCGAAGCGTTTGACGGCACACACGGCCGGAAAAGTGATTGCGGCCATCGGTAAGCTGGCCGGCGTGAAGGCTGGCAAAGGTCGCGGAGGGGTCCAACGGTACGCTTCCTCTCACGATTACCGACGTTCTTTCGGCACTCGCTGGTCGCGGATCGTGGAGCCGGAGGAACTCCGTCGTTTGATGCGACACGTTTCCCTGGAGATTACGCTCGAGTTCTACGTCGATGGCATCGACGACGATTTGGCGGAAGATGTCTGGCAACATGCGACAGACTCGCAAAAGGCCTCGTTGCAGGAATACGCTAAGAATCACGCTAATGATTCTTGATCTCCCTCTCTTCTGTGAAGGATTCGGTCTTCTATAACAGTACACCCGAAGGGATTCGAACCCCTAACCCTCGGTTCCGAAGACCGATGCTCTATCCAGTTGAGCTACGGGTGCAAAGTGAAATCCTGTTTGATTTCTGCCGTCTACTTTAGCAAGTCGTCGAGTCGAGCGGAACCGAAAACCGCTTCCGAATCCACCCGGTTTTCAGACACAATAAACTCACCACCGGTTCGGACAAGGAAAATGCTTTAAGGAGCCTCACTGCCGTCAGACGGGGATGTATTGATCCCCCAATCTCGTCACGGCGTCTTCGGGGTTCATATTGAAGAGCGCCCGGCCTCCCGTGCCCCAGGCTCCCTCCTGATAGTGGAATACCGCCGCACACTCGCGTAGCAGGCCGACCGCTTCGACTTCCTCCATGTCGCCTCCCTCCACCGCTTCGAAACTGACATTCACAGCGGCGAAAGCGGTGAGCAAGCCGGTTTGGGCATCGCGGGCGAAGGTCACGTTGGGTTGCCAGTCGCATTCAACCCAAGTCAGGTCGCGGGGTTTGCCGAGTTGACGTGCCAGGTCGAAAAATTTGGCTTCCAGGGTTTCCCGCTGGTGCCGGAATTGTTCGCGAGCCTTACGTTCCTCTTTCTGATAGACCCAGCGTCTGAGTGGACGATTCAGAACCGCCGCCAGAACGAAGAGGGCGACGAGGATACCGATTGTCCAGAAGAGAATTTGCAGAAACATGATGTACGTTGCTTAGGAATAAATCTTGCGTCTGTTTATGGTAGGCATTGAAGTGGAATTCTGCGACTCTCCATGGGGAGATCACTGAAAATTCTGTTCGGAATGGTTGTGAAACCAAATCAGGACCTCTAACGTCTCTATACCAAACTGGTCGACCTTTTAAGACGGGATGACGCGGATGCCATTACTCGGAGCTCACATGTCGATTGCCGGCGGTTATTACAAAGCCGTCGAAGCGGCCGCCGAATGTCAGATGGATTGCGTCCAGCTCTTCACAAAAAACAACAATCAGTGGCGCGCCAAACCGATCACCGATGACGATGTGCGACTGTTTCGAGAATCGATGGAGGAGACCGGGATTCAGAAACCGTGCGCTCACGCCAGCTATCTCATCAATCTGGCCAGTCCCAAAGATGAACTGTGGGAGAAGTCGATCGATGCCTTTGCGATCGAACTGGAACGTGCTGAAATGCTCGGCTTGTTGGGTGTTGTGCTGCATCCGGGGAGTTATGTGAAATCGTCACCCGAAGAAGGGTTGAACCGCATCGTCGCTGCGCTCGATGAGATCCATCGCCGCGTGCCGGGGCTCTCCACCGAAACCTGGCTCGAGACGACTGCCGGGCAGGGTACGAATCTCGGTTACCAATTCGAAGAGCTGCAATTTCTGCTGGAAAATGTCAACGAGAACGATCGACTCGGCGTTTGTGTGGATACCTGTCACATTTTCGCGGCCGGTTATCCTCTGCAAGAGAAGTCTGATTACGAGGCGACTTTCGACAAGTTCGATGAGACGGTGGGGATCGACTCGATTCGAGGCTTTCACCTGAACGACAGCAAGAAAGAGTTCGGGAGTCGCGTGGACCGTCACGAACACATCGGCGAAGGATATCTGGGCCTGGAACCGTTTCGTCATCTCTTGAACGACAAGCGGTTTCGCGAACATCCGATGTATCTGGAGACTCCCAAAGAAGAGGGAGACCGCCAGATGGATCCCGTGAACCTGAAAACGCTTCGCGCGCTGATCAAATCGGCTCCCGCGCGAAAAAAGTAGGGTCCCAAATTGCGGGGATTTCCTCTCGGTGAATTCTCTGCCGCAGCTCCCGGACCGTTAAAGTCTTCCCAGATTACCGGAAAAGAACGCTTTCTCGGACTGTTTTGCAAATTAGTTGAAACAGCCCGAATGTGGTTAATTGTTATAACCGGACCGGTCGATGCAAGCGAAGAGAGAACATGGCAGTCCATCTCGGATTCCACTGCGCGATCTCGGAAGCATCATATTAGAGAGAGAGATTCAAGATGTTGATCTCCAAAGACCTTCGCAAACAATTGACGGTACTGGCTCTTGGAAGCAGCTTAATGGCAGGCTGTTCGTCCGGGCCGGAGATGCGTTTCACCCGTTTTTGGCCGGGACGCGACAAACCGAAATCAGCCGCCGAAGATGAGGCGATGGCTGATAAATGGCGCGAGCGACTTGCTGCGTCCGGTTCATCTCGGGGGGAAGAGGGGCTGAAGTCAGCCAATGCTTTTGACGTTGCTAAAGCGGAGCAGGAGACGCAAGAGTCTCGTGACGGCGGTTTAAATCTGTTTCGACGATTCAGTCGCCGAAACGAAGAGGAAAATAAGGACATTTCCGACGCACAAAGAGCAGCGCTGGAACGTCGCATTGCGGAGTTGGAGGCCGAACAAAAAGACCTGATGGTTCGTCGCTCAGCACAGCAAGATCGCCGTCTCACCGAGGCATCACGCCCCGAGGCATCACGGCCGGATCCTTCAAGCGATCCGTTTCTAGCGGCCTCCCGACGCAATCAATTAACCACTCCACAAAATCCCGTGAAGCAAACAGTCTCGGAGACACTGCCGGCTTGGGCGCGTGAGAATGATCAGACGAATGCCACCGCAGCCGCTCCGATCAAGGAATCGGCCCCGTCGAACGCCGGAAATAAGTTCGATCCCAGCTTCGAAGAAACACTGCGTGAATTGCAGGCCTCCGCCGAAGCCGCAGAAGAAGCTGAGGAGTTGGCGGAAGAGCGAGACGAAGTTGCTGTCACTGAAGAGCCGTCAGTGGCTGCTCCCTTCCCGGCTCGAAAATACCCCGAGAATCTGGAAACCGAACAAACAGTCGCGAAACATCTGATGCAGGATGTAGAAGCCGAACGGAACCCGTTCGCAGACCAGAATCCGTTCGCGGAGCAGGATGTGGCTCGTAGCGAACCATCTGATGTCGCCGTTTCGGAACCCCAACCACATTTGGAAACACCGATCACCGAACCGGGAGACGAGCATCCGCTCACGAATCACAAAACCACCGAAGAACAACGTTTGGCTTACGCTCACCTGGAAGTCCAACAGTTGATGAAACGCTCTCGTATTCAGGCGCGTGCCGGACAATTCGAGGACGCCTTGGCGACCGCAATTTCCGCCGAGCAACTGGCGAACAACGCTGACGTGGAATTCGGTCGCCTGGAGCAGACACCAGCCCAATTGATCAGTCTGATCAAAATGAAATCCGGCGAAAGCCAAAACATCGCCGCCCGTGAGCCCGTTCAACAGCCGGGACGAGCCAAAGTGATTACTCGCCCGATGCCTCAATCCGAGAAATCCGCCTTTGCGGTTCGTCCGCAAGTCGATACAGACTCACCGTTGCCGGAATGGCCCGGAAACCAGGCTGTGACGCAACCGAAGCAGGTCGTCGATAATAGCCAGCCTGCGTCCACGACGCGATTCCCGAGGTCCTCTGCTGCGGACGATCAGTTCAGAACGGCAGAGTTTTTGAATCCTCGTCCTTCGCAAGCGACTTCTCCAGCGACGACAGCCTCCACGGAAAACTGGTCGTCGCGGAAAGAGTTCGATACTCCCCAGTCCACCGGGCGTTTCATGGAATTGAGAAGTGCTCCAGCACGAGGAAACAAAATCCAGGCTCAGTTGGTCAGCTCGTCTAACATTTACTCTCCGGAAAACCTGCAATGGACGAAACTCGATGCTTCGCTGGCAACGATTCGCGAAAACGATCCAGTTCCGATGCCGGCGAAGAAAGAAAGTTTTAACGAGCGTCCCGTTTTCGCGGACGAAGTGGCGGATTCCGAAATGTCGCTCGAGGAAGAGAACCCTTTCGACGGTTTCGATGAAGCCGAGATTGTGGAGACGACGTTGGTCTCAGACGCTCCGTTGAGCGAAGACGCTCCCGAGGCCCCGGTGGTGGATGCCGAAAGTACCGAGACGGCTGTCAAAACGATCTTCGGGATTCCCGTTCAGAAACTGGGATTGGTTGGATTGGCCGGGTTGATTTTGATGGCCGCCATTTACCATCGTCGTCGAACCTTTGGGATTCACGAACACTGATCCTTCGCGACCTACCGTACCTTCTCTCCCCGAGCAGATCTCAGATCGCATCGGGGTTTTTTATGCGCGGACTTCTTTGCGGGAAGAGAGCGAGTCGACTTTTCGGATTAAGCAGACTGGTGATTGAGGGAGGACTCTTCGGAACCCGTAATCATTTCGGATCTCTTAAACCAATCCTGCTGCGGAGACTATTCTCGATTACTGACGGAGAGCCCTCCTGTTTAAGATTCAGATTCTCCGATCAATGTCCGATGACTTTGGGGAGGCCTGAGCTTGACATCCAGCGATGCAGAGAGTGAGGCCGGGTTGGCGAGTTGCCGCGCTCCGCCTTTTCCCTGCTCATTTCGTTTCGGGAATTGACCTTATGTGGTCGGAGTTTTATCAAACACATAGCCGCAAACTACTGTGGTTTCTGGTCATCACTTTCCCGGTGCTGTACATCGAATCAAATTCGATGCCTTCTAATAACGATATCGAGACCTGGCTCCCGGATCAGCAGGCCGTCCGCGAGGACTACGATCAATTCAAACTCGAGTTTGGTGCGGAAGAAATCATCATCATCGCGATGTCGGCGGAGATGGAAGAGTCCGGTCTTTCCGAAGCGATCGCCAATCGGATCTCCGAATTACCGGGAATCTCGGAATGCTACTCCCCGCAGACGCTGCATACCGCGATGTCTCAGATGGGGATTGATGAGTCGGAAATCGATCATCGCCTGAAGGGCCTCTGTCGCTCGCGGGACGGTGAGATGTTGGCTCTGATGGCGATTCTGAGCGCGGAAGGGACGTCTCATCGGGCTGACCTGGTGGAAGAGATACGCGGCGAACTCGCCTATTGTCAGTTCGAAGACGACGATTATCATCTGGCGGGAGCTCCCATCATCGTCACCGAACTGGATCGTCTCGGCGGACAGGACGAAGGCTCGAAGTTCTTTATGCTGACGATGCTGATCAGTTTATTGCTGCTGTATTACACTTTGAAGGACTGGAAACTCACGTTCGCCTTGCTGGGGCAGACCTTATGGGCAATTCAGTTGAGCGGGGCGTGTATCAAATGGGCGGGAGGAGAAGCCAACTTCATCCTCGGCGCTCTATCGATCATGGTGATGGTCTTCACGCTCGCCGCTTCCATTCATTTGACGCATTATTACCAACAGTGTCACGGGGCGAATCGTCTCGATAAAGCCCTGCGCTTGGCATGGAAGCCGTGTTTTCTGGCGATGTTGACGACGGCGATCGGTCTGGCGTCGCTGATGGTCAGCGAGATGGCACCCGTTCGGCAGTTCGGCTTTGGAGCCGCGTTGGGAGCGATCGTATCGCTGTTGGTTGGATTCGGAGTGACTCCGGCGGCGTTGACCATGTGGCCGTTACCTCCGGGAAAACATGCCAGCAGTCATCAAAGACTCTCCCGATTTGCTTTCTGGGTGGTCGATCATTCCCGGTCCGTTGTCGGCGTAACGCTGCTCGTGATTGCAGCATGCAGCATCGGTTTGACGTCCTTGAACTCGCGGATCAACGCCCTGGATTTCCTTCCCCAGGATGGAAAAGTCATCCAAGACACACAGCTGCTAGAAGAAAAGTTTGCCAGCACGTCGTCCATCGAGGCGGTGGTCGATTTCGGCGGACTGGAGATGCCGTTCGCCGATAAACTCGAACACATTCAGCAGGTCTGCCGAACTCTGGAAGCTCATCCTTCCATCGAGTATGCGGTCTCCGCGGCGACATTCTTCCCCGAACGATTGCCCTCCGATCCATTTGAGGCCGCGGCGCTGTTGAGTCAGGCTCAGGAATCGCACGGCGACAGTGATTTCATTTCCCGAGGTGAGCGACTGTGGCGAATTTCGGCTCGTTTCGCGGAAAACCTTGAACTGTCCGACAAACAAACGATTGAGGATCTGGTCGCGGCGACCGAGGGTCCGATTCCGATTCGATTTACGGGGATGGAAATCCTACTGGAACACGCCCAGCAACAAATCTTTGTCGGATTCTGGGAGAGCTTCGCGACGGCGTTCCTGATTATCACCGCGGTGATGGTGGTCTCGCTACGGTCGTTGAAAGCCGGATTGATCGCCATGATTCCCAACCTGACGCCGGTTTGTCTGATCTTCGGGCTGCTCGGTTGGTTTGGAATTCCGGTAGAGATCGGGACGATGATGACCGGCAGTATCGCGCTGGGATTGGCTGTGGACGGGACGTTCCATTATCTGGTTCGGTATAACGAAGCGTATCGTTCCGGAGATTGCTCCACGCGGGCCGCTCGTCGGGCGCTGCTGATGACCGGGGGAGCCATCCTGAACGCGTCGATGATTACCGCCATCGGGATGACCGCTTTGGGGCTGAGCAGTTTTGCTCCGACCGCACGGTTCGGATTCATGATGACGGCGCTCATGTTGGCCGCCGTCGTCGGCGATTTGATTCTGCTGCCGGCCCTGCTGAGCTTGAGACCTCAGCGTCGCGGAAGCGAACGGCACGATTCTCGTTTGCAAGGGCCACACGCACCGATGCACGAAGCTTCGGAATCGCAGGTTTCTACGTCTCGGGAATTGCGACGTAAAGCGGGATAATCTTCCTGATAGCTCTCGATTCAGCGACGATCTGTGTCGAGGTGCGGTTTGATGACCTTTGTCCAAACCTCATAGCCGGCCTTATTCAGATGCAAGCCGTCTTTGGCAAACAGGTCCGGTTTGGGAGTGCCGACTTCGCCCAGCATCGGAGTGGCGATGTCGAGATAGGTCAGCAGCGGGTTGGCGGCACATTGTTTCGCGATACGCTTGTTGGCGTCGGCCATCTTCGGATACATCTCCCATCGCTTGAGGCTCGGTTTGATGGCAATGTACATGATCCGCGTCTCGGGTAATTCCGCATGCACTTTCTGTTGGAACGTTTGAAAGTCCTTCGCCACCGTTTCTGGCGATTTGCCGGCAGCGATATCGTTGTCGCCCGCATACATCAGGACTACTTTGGGACGATGCTTGAGCACTAACTGGTCGAGATAAGCGATCGAGTCGGCGATTTGCGAGCCCCCGAACCCTCGATTGATGTAACCTTTGTCCGGGAAGGATTCGTTCAAATCCCACATTCGAATACTCGAACTGCCGACGAACAGGACACCCTCTTTGGGGGGAGGATTTTGCTCATCCTGCTGCTCGAATTTCTGGATGGCGGATTCCCACTTCGCCGACGGATTTTGAGCCACGGCGGGTGAAACGATAAGTGCCAACAGAGCAGCGGAAAACAGAAGTCGGCGCACGGTATACCCCCGATGGTAGAGTGAAGCAAAAGCGGGCTGCGAATCTTCGCTGTGTTCAGTTTTCGCTCAGGACTGTGTTCAGCTCTCGCCCAGCAAAGTGAACGGGCTGATTTTGGAGACTTTCTCCTGGATTTCCTGACGTTCAGGCTCAGTTTTGGCCGCAGCGTACAGTTTACGGTACTTTTTGAGCTTTTCTTTACGCTTCCGCTTTTGTGCGAGCTCGCGATCTTTGTGTCGACGTCCCATATTACTCTCGATAGATGTGAAAAAAGGTCTTCTCAAACGTACGTGTGAAGAACCTTTAGGGTAACGCGCGTTACGAGTTCGGTCAATTCTACCGCCCCGACTCTCCATCGATTCCAGACCATAAAAAAACGGGGCGACGCCATGCGCCGCCCCGAGTCGGTTTGTGACTTTCTTGACCGAGATTACATCACTTTCATGCCGGTTCCCGGCGTCGGAATCGGGTATCGACCGTCATCATCCGGCAAGGTCGGCGGAGCGGCATCCCAGGACAATTCGCTCGGGAACAAACTCAGATCGGAGTTCAAAGCGTCCTCCCAGGTGACAGTTTTTCCGCTGTAAGTGGCGAAACGTCCCATGATGGCGGTCATGGTACTTTTCGCACCGTATTCCCCTTCGTTGTAAGGGATATCGTTCCGAATCGCGGCGAACAGGTCGTCGTGTTCGGTCTGGTACGGGTTGTTCTTCGGCCCGCGATAACGCCATTTCGTTTCACCCGAGGTATAGGAACTTCCGCTGATGTCGGCGCTCCCTTTGGTCCCGTGAGCGTGTTCGCTGACACTGTTCCAACAACGGGGAATGTGTCGGCATTGGCTGAACATCTTCGTCCCGTTGGGGTAGGTGAATTCGACCGCGTGATGGTCGTAGATTTCACCGTACTTTTTGTCGGTGCGATAGATACGTCCGCCCATGCCGTTTGCCACGGCGGGAAAGTCGTCCATCAACCAGTTACAGACATCGATATTGTGGATGTGCTGTTCGTTGATGTGATCGCCGCAGAGCCAGTTGTAGTAGTACCAGTTGCGGATTTGATACTCCATTTCGGTGCTGACTTCTTCGCGAGTTTTTCGCGGATCCCACACGCCGCCACTATTCCAGTAACAACGCAGGGCGACTAAGTCACCGATGGCTCCCGACTTCAACTCTTCCATGGTCGCCAGATAGGTATTCTGGTGATGGCGTTGCAGTCCGACACCCACCTTCAGGTTTTTCTGCTTGGCGATTTCAACGTTCTGCAGAACCTTGCGAACTCCCGGAGCATCGGTGGCGACCGGTTTTTCCATGAAAACGTGCTTGCCGGCAGCAACGGCAGCTTCAAACATAATGGGACGGAAGCCGGGGGGAGTCGCCAGGATCACCAGATCGATGTCACTGGCCATCATCTGCTGGAACGATGTCAGGCCGATGAATTTGTGATCTTCGTCAACTGCGACGCGATCGGCTTTCTCTCCGAGTTGCTTTTCGATGCGGCTCTTGCTGCTTTCGAGCTGATCGGGAAAGGCATCCGCCATCGCGATCAGTTTGATCGGTCCTTCGGTGGAAAGCGCTTGAGTCGCGGCACCTGTTCCGCGACCGCCGCAACCGATCAGCCCGATTTTGACCGCATTATCTTCTTGAGCGTAGGCTCCTGCAGGCGTGGTCACATGACCGAGCACCGACGCACCAACCGCCGCTGCGGTCGATTTTTTGAGGAAGTCACGCCGATCGGCGTTGCTGGGGTCACTCATCGTTGTCTCCTGTGTGTGAAAGTGAGGGCCAAAAAGGGAAAGCTGGCCAGTAAAAATTCCAGAAAGCCGGTCTCCTGAAAGGCGCTGGAAACCGGCAGGTTAGATTCTCTCGTTTACACAGTGTGAAGGATCGACACTGTGGAGTCAATTATTACTTATTCCCGCCATCCGCGGTAATCTTCGAGGTCCGGGCTCCTTCTGGAATGATCGGTCCCAGAACTTTGAGCTCAATCTCTTCGGCGGTCGGTGTTTTCAGCGGCCGAACCACACGGAAACCGAGGAACTGAGCGTCGGTGTGATACCACACGCTCTTCGGCAGTTGCGGATCCTGAATCTTCCAGTCTTCGTGCGAACCGCGTCGAGCCGCCGAACGGAGACGGTCTGGATCGTCGTCCCACGAACCACCTCGCACCGAGCGGGGGTAAAGTTCCGTCGGGACGAAGTGCGGGTTGTCGGTCATTTTTTTATCGGCGATCTGTTGATGGGCATCTTCGTGATATTGATCCAGACACCATTCCGCCACGTTGCCGTGCATGTCGTACAGACCCCAGGGATTCGGTTTTTTCAATCCGACCTTGTGATAGGTATCGTCCCCGTTGTCGAAGAACCAGCCGTATTCCACTAGCTTCTCAGGATCGTCCCCGAACGAATAAGCCGAGGTGGTGCCTGCGCGACAGGCGTATTCCCATTCGGCTTCCGTCGGTAACCGATAGTAATGACCGGTCTTTGCCGACAGCCATTTGCAATACATCTTGGCTGCCAGTTGCGTCATGCTGATCGCCGGGTATTGATCGCGTCCCATGTTGAAGGTCATGTCGGTGTAGGGTTTGGTCGGTCGCGTGACGGCGTCGGACTCTTTTTCGTTTTCGTTGGTGCCGAGTTTCAGACGCAGACGGTCTTCATATTCGAGCGAGAACATCCAGAGTTCGTACTCGTTCCAGGTCACTTCGTGTTTACCCATCCAGAACGGATCGATTTTGACCTTTACCTGAGGCCCTTCATCGTCCTTTCGGTCGGGTTCCGAAGCGGGACTCCCCATCAGAAATTCTCCGCCGGGGATCGGAACCATGTCGAATGTGACGTCGGTTCCGCGAATTTTCTCCGTGTAGGGCTTCATCTCCACATCTTCGGCTTGGGCCGCCAGACCGCTGGAGAGTAGGATAAGTAATGCCAGAATGTGTTTCGTGATCTGAGAATCCGGGTGAATCAATGCAGGGTCTCCTGATATTTATAATGTGTCTCTTGGGAGGAGGGAGCCTATGGGCGGGAGGCGACGCCTACGCACAGTCTCCAGTCAACTCGAAATCATTGTCTCGCTTCGAGCGGACAGAGGCACAAATGGGCGTGCCGTTTCGTCTTGTAGTATACGCGACCGATCAGCGCGCAGCAAACAAAGCTCTCGACGCCGCCTTCAAACGGATCAGCGACTTAAACGATATTTACAGTGATTACGACCCCAATAGTGAACTTTCCCGGTTGTCCCGATCGTCCGGCACGGGCGAAAAAGTGTCCATCAGCCACGAATTGTTTGATATTTTGCGGATTTCCGAGCGTATTTCGCGGCAATCACAAGGGGCCTTCGATGTGACCGTCGGTCCTTACGTCCGCCTGTGGCGTCGTGCCCGACGACAAAAACAGCTTCCCGACACTGAACGAATGGCCGAAGCCAAAGCCGCTGTCGGTTACCAATACATCCGGATGGATGCGAAACAGCAAAGCGTCGAACTGTTGCGGGAAAACATGCGTCTCGATTTGGGAGGCATTGCCAAGGGTTACGCCGCCGATGAAGCGATGCGTGTGCTCAGGGAACACGGTATTGAGTCCGCGCTGATCGATGCGTCGGGAGATCTCCTGTTGAGCGATCCACCGCCGGGAGAATCCTCTTGGACGATCGGCATTGCCGCCCTGAAATCTCCCGAGGGAGAACCGACGGAGTATCTCAAGGTGGCGAATTTGGCGGTGGCAACTTCGGGAGACGCCTATCGATAT
This sequence comes from Planctomycetaceae bacterium, assembly GCA_014762625.1. Lineage (GTDB taxonomy): Bacteria > Planctomycetota > Planctomycetia > Planctomycetales > Planctomycetaceae > JABURQ01. The sequence goes on from JABURQ010000203.1 coordinate 13,020, forward strand.
GTGGAAATCGACGGCACCCGATATTCGCATATCGTCGATCCGCAGACCGGCAAGGGATTGACGACTCAAAGTAGCGTGACGGTCGTTGCTCCGACCGCGACTTTGGCCGATGCCTGGGCGTCGGCGGTTTCGGTGCTGGGACCCGGGCGAGGTTTGCGCGTCCTGGCCGCTCGTGACAAAATATCCGCTCTCATTACGACACGACAGGAGAATCAGACGCGGACAGTTCGTTCGTGTGATTTTCCAAAGACCGTCAAAACGATTCAACAGCCGTAACAGCTATTTGAGGCTCATCAATCAGTTACGATGCAGATTCCGTCCTTAGCAAAGCTTGATCGTCATAATCGGTTTAATCCGTACAGTGTGACGGAAATGTCACGCTAATCCGACATCAATTTGATTCGAGGGAATTCACCCAGATGATCTAACTTCTTATTGACCCGTCAAATGCCGAAGGGTTATCATATAAGTAACCGGAAATGTGTTATTTCGCCCGCCGACACACTTCCATCACCAGCATGAAGCTGGCCCGCCTAAATTCGCCTCCCCCGACCTAGAGGCTTCAATATGTCCCGCCTGAAATCTGTGAAACTGATTGTGGCTCCCGTTGCGCTGATCGTCTTTTCGTTGACGACGATGCTTTCCGCCGAGGAGCCGTTGCATGTCCGTATCGATGACACGATCGACCAGACGACCAACGCGCCTCAAGCTGACATCGTCAACGATCACGAATTCATTCGGCGCGTTTCGATTGACCTGACCGGAATGCCGCCTTCGATCGAGGAACTGAATGCGTTCCTGGCGGACGGCAGTTCGGATAAACGCGTCAAACTGGTGGATCGTCTGCTGAATTCGAACGAATACGTTCGCCACATGACGACGTCTCTCAATATCATGTTGATGGAACGTCGTCGTAACCAGCACATCAAGGAAGAAGAATGGCTCGCGTGGTTGCACAAATCCGTGCAACAGAACAAACCCTGGAACGTCCTCGCCAAAGAGATCCTGGGTTCCGACGGCGTCGATCCCGAAACTCGTCCCGCCGTCCGGTTTTATCTCGACCGGGGCAGTGAACCGAACCTGATCACCCGCGACGTGGCTCGAATATTCTTTGGACGCGATCTGCAATGTGCCCAGTGCCACGATCATCCGATCATCGACGACTATAAACAGGCGGACTTCCACGGTCTGTATGCGTTTCTCGCCACGGGATATGAATTCAAAGCTCCCGATAAGAAGACCTACTACGCGGAGAAGGCAGGGGGCGAGGAGATTTTTGAATCGGTCTTTCTGCCGGACTTCCCGGATGAAACCGCCCCGAAGTTGCCGCTCGGACCGGAGATTGCCGAACCGAAGTTTTATCCGGGAGACGAGTATAAGGTCAAACCGGACAAAACGGTTCGCCCGGTCCTGAAATACTCACGACGGGCCAAACTCGCCGAGTTGGCGGCTGCCGGAGACAATCCCGCCTTCAATGAAAATATCGCCAATCGACTCTGGGCTCATGTGATGGGACGCGGTCTGGTCGACCCGATCGATCTGCACCACTCGATGAATCCCCCGTCTCATCCCGCACTGATGAAATTGCTGGGTGAAGCAATCGCCCGTATGAATTTCGACATGAAAGCGTTTCTGCGCGAAATTGTCCTGTCGAAGGCTTATCAACGCTCCATCGATCTGCCCGGCGAACTGGTTGTGAAATCACAGCAAGCGAGCGAGAAAGTTCCCGCGCTGGAACAACAGGTTGCCGAACTGAAACAACAAGCCGAGGCCCAGACGGACGCCTACGAAGAAGTTCGTTCCGCCTGGGGGGAAGCGAAGTCAGCTCTCGAACCGGTCAAGAAAGAACTCCGGGATGCCCGCAAGAAAGCCGCCGAGCTTCACAAACCGTATGCGGCCGCTGAGAAAGCTCTCGCCGACGCGAAAGCCAAACTCCAGCCACAACTCGATCTGATCGCCAAATACCAAACCATCACCAATCCTGCCGACAATGCCCTCGCCCTGTTGAAAACGGACGAGGAATTGACGAAGGCATTGGCTCCGATTAAAGCCAAGATTGCCGCTGTGCAGAAAAAGGCGGAACCGCTTCGCAAAGCGGTCGCCGACAAGGAAGCGGCGTTGGTCAAACCTCGCGACGAACTGCACGCTCAATGGAAAGTGATCGATGAAATTCGCGGACGCCTCACGCCACTGGAAAAGGCTGCCTTTGCCAAACAGGCGGAGGTCGCCAAAGCCCGGCTTGTTTATCTCGATGCCTGGAACGCGCTGAATCGACGGACGTCGCAATTGGAGACCGCAAAAGTCTTCGCCTCTTACGGCCCGGCGGAAACGACAGCCATCGCAGCCGCCGAAAAACATCAACAGACACTCGCTCAGTTTCGTGCCGCCACCAAGGCCGTCGAACAATTTACCGCCGAGTTTCAGACCCAACAGAAATCCTGGCAAACAGTCTCGGCAGAACACAATCAGGCCACTCAACGTCTGGCGGCGGCGGAAGCCGATATGGATCGTCTCCCGTCTGCGGTTGAGAATCTGAAGGCCGCTCGTCAAAGCATGGCCGATGCGGTCACGACGATGAAGTCGGACGACGAACTGACTCAGTTAGTCAGCTTCTTTGAGGTTAAAGCGGAAAACTATCAGCAACAACTGGCCTCCGCCGAAAAGACCGCCGGGGAGATGCAGACGCTGATCGAAGAATTGCAGCCGCAGTTCGAGCAAGCGAAGCAGAAATTCTCCGTTGCGGAAGCGGAAATGAAAAAACGACTCGCCGCGAAGAATCAATTGGCGACCGCTCTGAAGACCGCGGAAACGGAAGCCACCAAAACTCGGGAATCGGCGGATGCCCTGCAGCAGGAATTGACCGCTGATTGGGCGGCCCAGTTTGCGGTTTCCCCGCTCAAACCGTTAATGCCGGAACAGTTCGCCTGGTCGGTGTTGGAAGTGACCGGCGTCCGTCAGCGTTATCTCGATATTGCCCGTGCCGAATTGGAGAAAAAGTCTCCGCTCTCCGACGAAGATAAAAAAGATCCCGCCAAAGTGGCGGCTCGGGAAGCGGAAGTCGAACAATTGATGTACGACAAGCTCAAAGGGAGCGTCGGGGCTTTCGTGAACGTCTACGGAGCCGGCGACGGCCAGAATCAATACGACTTTTTCGCCACCGTCGATCAGGCCCTGTTCGCCGCAAACGGCGGATCGATCATCGGCTGGGTCTCTCCCTCAGGCGGGAACGTCACCCAGCGTATGATGCAAACCGACGACCTGGCGGCTGCTGCGGAAGACTTGTATCTGACCTATCTGACACGACCTCCGAGCGCTGCCGAGAAGCAGGCGGTCGTGGACTACATTCAATCCCGTCCCGAGGAGAAGCAGGCCTGCGTCATTGAAGTTGCCTGGGCATTGCTCAACTCGGCGGAATTCCGATTCAATCATTAGAGAGTCACTTTTACCCTCGAAAGGGGTGCAACATGGCTATCAAGTACACCTGTAACAACAACGAACATCAATTTGCCCGCCGGACGTTTCTCGGCGGCATGCTGACCGGTGCATCGGCGGTCGTCGGCGGACTGGGGGCTTTCGCCAATCCGCAAGCCTACGCGAAGTTGAATCGCGATCAGAAGCGGATCGTGGTGTTCAACATGCACGGTGGTTTGAGCCAGTTGGAAAGCTGGGACCCGAAACCGGGAACCGATACCGGCGGACCGACGCGAGCCATCGCCACCAGCGTGCCGGGCATTCACATCGCCGACACTCTACCGCACACCGCGAAGCAGATGCATAACCTCTGTCTGGTTCGTAGCGTCAACACCCGCAACGGCGATCACGGTAAAGGCCGTTACATGATGCTGACCGGTCGCGCCCAAACACCCGCCGCCGATTACCCGGAAATTGGTGCCGTCGCCGCCAAAACATTGAATCCTCCGCAATCCTCTCTTCCCGGGCACATCCGCATCACGCCGGGCGGAAGCGGCGGACGCGGGAACGACTCGGCTTACCTTGGTCCCAAATACGCCAGTATCTCTCTCGACGGCGGTAAGCCGCCCCAGAATACGACCTTACCGAAATCGGTGACGGAAGCCGGCGATCAGAAGCGGAATCAGTTCCGTCAGTTCGCGAACACGAGTTTCCTCGAACGTCGTCGCACTGCGATGACCGACGCGTTCACCTACAGTTACGAGCAAGCCGAGCAGTTGATGCAGCAACGCGACATCTTCGATATCTCGAAAGAATCGGAGAAAGACGCCGCTCGTTACGGGACTCACGACTTCGGTCGGCACTGTCTGCTCGCACGTCGTCTGCTGGAAAACAACATCAGCTTCGTGCAAGTGTCGCACTCCAACTACGATACCCACAACGAGAACTTCAACTTTCACCTCGAACAACTGGACGAGTTCGATTCCCCGTTCGCGACCTTCGTCGGCGATCTGGCCGACCGGGGCATGCTCGAATCGACCCTGATCGTGGTATTGTCTGAATTCGGACGTACGCCGCGCATCAACGACCGTTACGGTCGCGATCACTGGGGGAACGCCTGGTCGGTGGCACTCGGCGGATGCGGCGTGACCAACGGTGCCGCTTTCGGAGCCACCAACGAAAACGGAACGAAAGTGGTCGATGGAGAAATCGATCACCGTCATCTGTTCCATACGTATCTGGCGGCGGTTGGAGTCGATCCGACGGGCAGCTTCGATATCGGTGGACGCGACATGCTGATGGCCGATCCGGAGGGACACGCCATCAAAGAAATTCTGGTGTGATATGACTGAGATACCGGCGAATCGCGACATCAAACAGGCAAACGTCACGCATCAATGGAAACACGATCGTCCGTTGATCGCCTGTCGATTCGATCCGCTCGGTCGGTACGTCTTCGCCAGTTCGGAAGACAACTCGATCCAGCGCTGGACTCTCGCCGACGAAGCGAAGGTGTCGCTCCAGGGGCACGATAGTTGGGTCTTTGCGCTGGAACACAGTCTCGACGGAAACTGGACCGTCTCGGGAGGCGGCGACGGACGTTTGATCTGGTGGGAAACCGCCTCAGCCGAACCGAAACCGGTCCGTACGCTCGACGCTCATCACGGCTGGATCCGGACTCTCGCCGTCAGCCCGGACGGCAAAACGCTGGCATCCGCCGGCAACGATCACGTCATCCGCTTGTGGAACATTCAGGAAGGGACGCCGCTGGGCGAACTCCACGGCCACGAACGACACGTCTATTGCGTCCGCTTTCATCCGACCGATTCCAACATCCTCCTCTCGGGAGATATCATGGCGTCCCTCAAGCAGTGGGATCTCGCCAAGGAAGCAGTCTCCAGAGAGTTTGACTGCAAGTCCCTGCATACCTACAACAGCGGACAGAAGGTCGATTTCGGCGGAGTACGGGCAATCGCCGTCTCTCCCGACGGCAAATATCTGGCAGCGGGCGGACTTCACAAAGCCTCCAACCCGCTCGGTTCGGTTCACGAACCGCTCGACCTGATGTTCGACTGGGAATCGCAGAAGCTGTTGCAGTCGTGCGTGGCGGAAAATATCCGCAGTGTGATCTGGCGACAACTGTTCCTCGACAACAAAACCGTGATGGCGGTCTCCGGCGGCACGAGTGGCGGCTTTCTACACTTCTGGACTCCCGAAGCGGCGAAGGAAGCCCATCAATTCAAACTGCCGAGACTTGCCCGCGACATGGATCTCCACTCGGACGGCTTACAGGTCGCCACCGCCCATTCCGACAGCCAGCTCCGCATCACCAAGCTGGCGAAAAAAGAGGCTTAATCAGATCGCCTCCGGCACGTTCTGTCGGATGCATTTCCATCTGCGAAGCGGAGGACTTGCTAATCCCCCCGCAGAAGAAGTGCAGCGAGATCAGAAAGCCTCTGGATATTCTCGACGCCTTCCGCAAAGCTAAGAGCTTACACGGAATTAGCAAAGCGAGAGAATATCTTCAAGGAATCCACATGCAGCTCAAACGGTCTCTCATCTGTTTATTCCAGGTACTGAGTACGATTGGGGTCTCTATCCTCTCGATGGCATCGGCAGACGCCGGTAAGCCCAACATCCTCTTCATCCTGGCGGACGATCTTGGATATGGAGATTTGGGATGCTACGGAGCGACCGATTTGGAGACTCCTCACCTCGACCGCTTGGCGGCGGACGGCGTGCGATTCACCGACTTTTACGCCAATGGCGCCATCTGCTCTCCGACTCGCGTGGCGTTTCTCACTGGACGTTATCAACAACGCGTCGGGATGGAAAACGCACTCTACTATCAGGAAAAAGGGCGAGGGCTTCCAAGCCAAGGGGAGACGATCGCCGATGCGCTCCACTCTGCCGGATACACCACGGGAATCTCTGGAAAGTGGCATGTCGGCTACGACCGCATTCGACAGCCGATACAGCAAGGGTTCGATCACTTTTTCGGGATGCTGGGCGGTAACCACCACTACTTCGAACACATGGACCGGATCGGCGTGCCGGATCTCTGGCTCGATAATGCGCCGATCAAGCGCGAGGGCTACACCACAGACCTGATTACGGAAGATGCTCTGCAATTCATCGAGCAAAACCAGGATGGTCCGTTCTTTCTCTATCTGTCCCACGCCGCCCCCCATTTTCCGTGGCAGGGTCCGAAGGATCGAGAGAAAGACATCCGGCCCAAAAAGCCCTCCTGGCAGATTGGCGATCGCGCCACCTACGTGGCGATGGTGGAGCAGATGGACGCGGGAATCGGAGAGGTGCTCCAAAAACTCGATGAACTCGATCTCCGTGACCGGACCCTGGTCGTTTTCACTTCCGATAACGGCGGCCATACCTATTCCCGCAACGCTCCTTTACGGGGTGCGAAGGGGGAACTCTGGGAAGGTGGAATCCGCGTCCCCTGTATCGCCAGCTGGCCGGGAAAACTTCCCGCGGGAAAAGTCAGCAATCAGGTGGGTATCACGATGGATTGGACGGCAACCTTTCGTCGTCTGGCGGGCTTGCAGACTGAGCCGGAGAAAGAGGACGGAATCGACCTGCTGCCGCTTCTGACCGGCAAGCAAAATGAGCGGCGGACGTTATTCTGGCGGCGAAAGAGAGGGCCGGTGCGGAAAGGGTTTGAGGAAAGCCGTGCCGTGCGTCACGGTCGCTGGAAGCTGATCGAACAGTCAGAAAGCGGCGAGAAGTTTCTCTTCGATCTGAGCCAGGACCGCGACGAATCGCAAAACCTGATTCGACAGCATCCCGACCTGGTCACCGAATTGCACAAACGCCTCGACGCCTGGGAAAAGTCCGTCGCTACGAAATGAGCTTCTTCCGATTGATTCAGAGGCTCTTGACGACCATGCGCAATGTGTACAACGCTAGAAAGATTGTGAACGCACACAATCTTCGACTCGGCAAGCGACCGCTCAACAACATGATTACCAACGCGTGCAGCGCCCATTCCAGCGAAATCCGCATATAGCCGTAATAATGAATCCAGATTGCTTCGGACAGCAAGCTCCCGAAGATCGTCCAGTTCACCCAGGCGACCAGACTCCACCACAGCGTCAAACTGATCTCCTGGGAAGATTTCCAGAGAGAGCGAATCGCCGCACCGGTTTCGATTCCCACCCAGATCAGCCAGCCGAGCATCAGCAAACCGGCTCGCTCTGCGCTTCCCAATCGCTCGGGCCAGTTCAAACGCGCCGCTTCGATCATCCCGCCAAAGGGGGGTTCGAATAAGAATCCCTTCGACTCCGCCGATAACAGTCCCCAGTTCTGTTTCAGATACAACTGCCAGGCGATGAAGAAGGGAAGCGGCGCGAGCGGAACCAGAATCAACATCCAGCTTCGCTCCCGTCCGCGAACCAGTTGTCCGACGACAACCATTCCCAGAGAAGCGCTGGTGATCAGACTCGGTTCTCGCGTAAACATCGCGAGCACCAGAAAACACGCGCACGCCACATAACGCCGGGTCTGACAACTCAGCAGCGCCCAGGAGAGCAGGGCGATGCAGAGTGGTTCCGCCAGATCGCGGGACATCGCCAAAATCATGCCGCTGGCCAGACCGGCAGCGAGCCCCCAGTAAGCGGATTGACCGGCGTTGATCGCGATACGCGACAGTGCCAGGGAGGCAGCGGTGATCGAGAGCACATTCACGGCCAGCAACCAGAACGGAACCCATCCCGGCTCCCCCCCGCTCAGGCACCAGACCAGAAAAGGGTACAGTATTCGTTGCTGCCTGTAGGCTCCCGAATTATTGAATTTGATTCCAAAGTCCTCGGGGACAGACGTCAGCGGATCGAACGCCAGCCTGGCGAAATAAACTCCGTCGTATCCATCTTCCGAGGTCACCAGAATCGGAACGGGCGTCTCATCAGAGTCGACAAGTCTCTCCCCCGCCACAATAAAATAGGTCCAGTCTCGCCCGCCAGAGTTCCAACGCAATCCAACCACCAACAGAACAAACAGCAAAGTGACCAGAGAAACTGCCAGCGGCGACCGTTCAAGCCAGTCAGAGATGGTCGTTTTCTGCGGCGAATTGATGTCTGTCACGCATTTGCCCTTGTTCCAGGGAGAGGCCGGAAAAATTTGAAGACTGGCTCTGTTGAGATCCGTCGGCGGAAATAATCGAAGGCGGAATAATAAGCGTTCTTCGTCGAATCACAAAGTTCAGTTCCGGGGGTTGAGATTCTCAGCCACCAGGGCGGAAAACCATCTGACACCAACGACTTATCAGCGACACCTTGAAAACCTTAATGAAGCGAGACGATCACACACTGTCGAACTGGATTGATTCCCGCCAATTCTCATAATCCCTTTGGTGTGAAGCTCCCGAACGGTTATTATGTATAGCACGAAGGGCAATTTGGATTTAACCCCTGTACCCAAAAACTCAAACGCATAAAATGATTTTAGCGAGCCATTCCTGTTCTGGATTTTCAACATGCTGCCAGGCTCCACCAGTCAACCACAGACCGATCAGACGGCAACGGAATGCGTGCATTGCGGATTTTCGATCGATCAAGCTGCGTCCTTCGAACGTTGCCCGCGCTGCTGGCGTCCACTCCCTCTCGAAAGTCCGACAGAAGGCTCTGCCTCACCGCAAGAGTTGATCTTTGCAGAAGCAGCGCCGGAAGAGAGTCTCGATGAGACTCCTGCCTGGCTGATCGCGGTTCCCGGCGAAGAGGAAGTCCTGACGGACGAGGATCCCTCTCGCTTGAAACGCTGGCTGGCAGGATACGGCGCGTCGTTTCTGGTGCACAGCATCCTCATGATCGCTCTGGCCTTGATCGTCTATCAGGTGCAAGTGTTTCAATGGCACGACGCCATTCAATCCTCCATGACGGACGGCGTGGATGTGCTGGGGCAATCGGGCGGACTCGAATTGATGAAACCGGTTGATTTCCAGATCAAGACCGCGCACGATCCCGAATCATTGACCAACGCCGCCTATCAGGCGACCAACGTTCCGAATGCCGGCCAGGGCGGAACCGCGACCGGCTCGGGAGATGGTGGCATCGGTTTTTTCGGAACCCGCGCCAAGGGGGATTCGTTCGCCTTCGTGGTCGATATCTCCGGCAGTATGAACGGCGAATTCAAGGCAATGGATCCCCAGAACGCCGGGGCCACTCGAATCATCTCACGTTGGGACAAAGCTCGCGAAGAACTGATCGCCGCCATCGACTCCATGACCGAGGACCAGTCCTACTGTGTCGTGTTGTACAATAATAATCACCTGCCGATGATCGAGCGCGGCGAGGCGGTGGGGCTGCGCAAAGCCTCGCCCGCCAATAAACGAGAGACGAAACTCTGGCTCGAACGGATGAGCGCCTACGGCGGAACCAATCCTCAGGAATCGCTCGCCTTTGCGCTGGAGTTGCATCCCGATGTGCTCTACTTCCTGACCGACGGCGCGATTCCGCCCGATTCGAGAGATGTGGCGGCGGCGTTCACTGACGGAAAAACCGTCATCCATACCACCTGCATCGGTTATCCGCAGAACGACATTCTGCAACTGATTGCCGCCGATCATCGCGGTCAGTTTCGTGCCGTCACACCCCAAGGAGATTCCGCAACTCCGAGCGGGGTCTCGCTGATCCTCTTCGTCCGGAGAGCCGGCTCACAACGGCAAAAAACATTACGACTCGAAAAAGACTACGAACGGCTGGTCGAATGGATTGAGGATCCCGATATCGACTTTCAACAACCAAACACACACACCCTGCTCCTGCTGCACAATGGGATCTCCTCCGTTCCGGAGTTCAACGTCGAACTGCTCAAATTCGTGCGGAGCCTGAACACGGAAGGGGTCCAGGGCTTCCAGCGTTCCCTCCGTGGCGGCTTGCTGGGTGTCGAAGTTCCGCTCGATCCTGAACGACGATTGACCGAGCCTGCTGAGATTGAAGCGGCCCGGAAAAAGCTGTTGCGCGTGAATCAGATTCTGAAAACGGCGGTTTCGGAATCCGACTATGATTCCTACGAGCATCACGTGCGGGCCATTTACCTGTTCGGCGACGTCGAAGCGAAAGCGGAACTGACGGCCGCCCTCGAAGTGTTCGATCTTTACAACGGCTCTCAGATCCAGATCATCGACGGCGACCAGTTCGTCCGCGAGAACCGCTGACGGCACTCGGCAGAGTCAATCTTCGGATCCGTCGAATCGTACTGGGGCAGTGCCTCCTCTGATTTTGACTGCCGTCTTCGCACAAGTGTTTTTCTTCTTCTCTCGTGTTCTCGGAAATTTCTCCGCATCATCCGAGGTTGGAAACAGTTTTCAGTGTGAGGTGTTGAGTTTTCAGCTTCCTAATTCAAAAACGGGAACACTAATAAACACTGATTCTCACTAATCTGGATCATCGTTTCAGGTGAGTGTTGATGAGTGAAGATGAGAGTACTTTCTTTTTATCGCTGCGTCGCCGCGCCGCTGCGTGATCCTTCTTATTTCTCCTTCTCTTGTATTTTCGAAATCTATCCGAGAAATCCGCGTCATCGGCGGTCTCTCAACTTGGGATTTTTGAGTTTTGATTTTGGAACGGTGCCTAGCCTCTTGTGCTCACGCCACCCGGTTGGCACTCATGGTTTGTTTCAAAATTCCCTGTGAGAAACAATCTACGTCGCTCATGCCGACACGGAGTGTCGGCCCACAGTGGGCGCGAATGTTGATCCTTTTCTCTGCGCCGCTGCGCCTCTGCGCGAGACTTTTTTTCCCTGGCTCGTGTCGTCGGGAATTCATCAGCGAAATCCGCGGTTCCTCAAATGATTGATTCGTATCCGCGGCAACTTGTTCCATTCGTGTCATTGGTTTGATTCGTGGTCTCTTTTTCCTTGGCGTTTCTTTGTCTCTTTGCGACTTTGCGACAGAATCTTTTCCAATCTGCTGAGATCCGTTTCGATCGGCGTCATCGGCGTTTCATCCACTTCAGCCACGATTTGCACACTGGCGGGCAAGCCGCCAGTGCCACCCGATCTTGATTACCACACCCTGGAGGGCAAGCCCCACAGTGGCACCCAAGATTGGTCTTGTTCTCGGACTCGTACCAGTGTTAGCGTTCGGGGTTCTTCGATTGTGGATTTTGGATTTCCGATTTTGGATTTCCGATTTTGGAATCCGGTGATCCACAACGCGATCTTTGGCAATTTAGTATTTGTTAGTCGTTATTGGTCAGTGGTCAGTTGCTGAGAAGAAACTAGAAACTGGCAATTAGCAACTAGAGAAAGGCAAGGAGGTCACATCACTGATATCTGTCTCCTGACTCCCGATTCCTGATTCCTTACATCCCCCAATCTTCTGATGTGGTCTCACAATTGACTGTAAACGCAGCACAACGGGCCATTCCCAGACAGACCTGATTTCAGATTTTGCGGCGGATGGTCCCAAAACCGGGCAAATCCATCGGGTTTCGTTCGAAGATGAGAACTTGAGAAGTTGAGGACTTGCAAAAAGCTCATCTTCGAAAACCCTCGGAAGTTTTCCATAAAACAACCAAATCTTTTCCGAACACGAAAAACAAAAATTCCTCGCGAGGCCATGTCTGCCAACACTGACATGGCCGATTTGCTGGAGTCACTAAAATGAAGCAACCATTTCCGGAGAATCGACCATGCGCAAAACCCTCTTTCTGCTGTTCACTCTCATCCTCGTCGGTATGCTGGCGGTCACGACACGGGCCTTCCTCCAGGAAGGGATCTTCGCACAGGGAGCGAAACTGTGGCCGCTGTGGTGGTTTCGAGCCACTCTCGCCGACGCCTATTTCGGCTTCCTCACCTTCTATGCCTGGGTGTATTACAAAGAATCCTCAGCCCTCTCACGTCTCGGCTGGTTGGTGTTGATCGGCTGTCTCGGGAATATCGCCATGGCGATCTACATGCTCCGGCGGCTGTGGAAGCTGGAAAGCGATCATCCCGCGGAATTACTGCTCCGCCCCGAACATCGACAGCACCCTCTCTGAACCGGCTTCATTTTCTCAAGTCCTTTCGTGATCTCAGGTTCCACACCCCAACGCTCCCGATTTCAGAATTCTATCCCAAAACGGCGTGAGAATTATTTAGCGTTCTCGCCTGATATCCCATGGCGAACACGATCAGGTCGGATGGAACGCCGGCCGGCGAGAAAGTCCTCCTGTTGTGGTGCTTTCTGATTCCTGCAGACCGATCGATCGCGAATCGCATGAAAAATTCAAAACCTGTTCAAGGAGATTCATGCTATGTGGAACACCATCAAAACCTCAGTATTGGCTCGATCCTGCCTGATTCCTGCCCTCATCTGCACCGTTGGTCTGACGGTTATGAATTCCGAGGCCGATGCCTCGGGAATGCTCATCGCGGATGGAGGCTTCGGTGGAGTTCTCACGATCGAGGAACATTCCGCGAAAGTGACCATCAACAACGGTATCGCGGTCACCGAAGTGACTCAGGTCTTTCGCAACACAGAAAATCGCCAGGTCGAAGCCTTGTATCTGTTCCCCGTGCCGAAAAACGCCTCGGTCGCGAATTTCAGTATGTGGATTAACGGCAAGGAGATGGTGGGTGAAGTTCTGGAGAAGAAACGAGCTCGCGAAATCTATAACAGCTACAAACGACGACGTCGCGATCCGGGCTTACTGGAACAAGTCGACTACAAAAATTTCGAGATGCGAATTTTCCCCATCGGTCCTCAAGCCGAGCAGCGGGTCCAGATTGCCTACTATCAGGAACTCGATTATGACCATGACTGGGCCAGCTACGTCTACCCCCTGGCGACCGCTCCACGACCGGGACTGAATGCGAAGACGGAAGGCAAATTTGCGCTCACCATGCAGATCAAATCTGAAGTGCCTCTCCTGGAGATTGAAAGCAGCAGCCATCCCGACGACTTCGTCTTCGTCAAACATACCGACAAGTATTACGAAGCAAGTCTCGAAACCGACGGTGGGGACCTGAACCGCGATCTGGTGCTGGCGTATCACGCTTCGCGCCCGCATACCGGACTCGATCTGGTAACGTCAAAACCGGAAAACGAGGACGGATATTTTCAACTCACCTTAACGGCGGGAGAAGAACTGGCCCAACAGGACATCGGCATGGATTACGTGTTCGTCCTCGATATCTCGGGAAGCATGGCCCACGACGGAAAGCTGCGCGTTTCCCGCGAGTCGATCGGAGCGTTCGTCTCCGAACTCGGACCGGACGATCAGTACGAAGTCATCACCTTCAACATGGCTGCCGAGACCTTGTTCGGCGGGCTACAACCGATCTCGCCTGAGAATCAGGCCGAGGCGTTGCGTTACCTCGAATCGCAACAGGGACGCGGCGGAACTCGATTGCGTCCCGCCGTCAAAGCCGCCTATGCCTACGGCGATCCCGACCGTCCCCTGAACGTCGTCATTTTGAGCGACGGGATGACAGAACAGAATGAACAGCGTGAACTGCTGGCGTTGATCAACGAACGCCCCGCGCAGGCTCGCGTGTTCTGTATTGGGGTCGGCAACGAGGTCAATCGTCCGCTGCTCTCGCAACTCGCCGAAGGGGCGGGGGGACTCTCCGCTTTTCTGTCACGAGGGGACAATTTTGAACGGCAGGCAAAGGCTTTCCGCCGTAAGTTGATGCGACCGGCGGCCGCTAATTTGAAAATTGAAATCGACGGGGCGGATGTCTACGACGTCGAACCTCGACAACTTCCCGATCTGTATCACGGCATGCCGTTACGAATCTACGGACGCTATCGGAATCCGGGGATCGCCCAGGTAACCGTCAACGCGGAAATTAACGGAGCCCCGCTCGAGCAACAGGTCGAGATGACTTTCCCGAAGACCGACCAGGGAAATCCGGAGATCGAACGGATGTGGGCTTCACGAAAAGTGGAGCGCCTGCTGAAAGAAGCCGACCGCTCCGGTTCCCGGAGCCCCGTGATTGGAGAAATCGTCCGGCTCGGAGAAACGTATTCGATTGTGACGGAGTATACGTCGTTTCTCGTGTTGGAAAATGACGCCGAGTATCGACGCTGGAAGATCGATCGTCGGAACCTGCAACGGATCAGGCGCGATCGACGCAGTCAGCAACAGGTCGAAGCGGAGCTGGCGGAATTGAGAGAACGAGCGATGTCGGAACTGGGGCCGAAATTGGCAGACGCCGAAAAACAATCGGCTCAGCCGGTCTCGCGTCCCACATCGTCCTCTCCCACTCGGACTACTCCAAGCTCGAGTCAGCCATCGTCACGTCCCTCTTCCACTCCTTCTCCGTCCCCGAGACCTTCCCGCAACCGGGATATCTCCTTCGGTGGCGGTGGCGGCGGAGCCATCGATCCGATCACGGGAACGTTGGGATTGTTACTGGCGGGATGCGGCTTTGCAGCCCGTCGTCGACGCAAGGACGAGGAGTGACCGATGATGGAATTCGCCAGGCGAATTTGGACGGCCGTCCCAGGGAGAGAGATCGTTCTCTCCCTGGGCCTGGCCCTGTTCACAGGTGTGATTGCCGTCGTTCCCGGACTGTCGGAGTCTTTGCAGTTCGATCGGTCTGCGGTCGCCGGAGGAGAAATCTGGCGTCTTTTGACCGGTCACTTCTGCCATTGGAACGTCGATCATCTGTTCTGGGACCTGAGCATGTTTCTGGTCCTGGGAACGATACTGGAGCGGGACGAACGTCCGCGGATGTGGCTTTGTCTGGGACTTTGCTTCGCGTCGATCGTCCCCGCGATTGCAATTTGGATGCCTGAATTTCAGACGTACCGAGGCTTATCGGGCATCGATTCCGGTCTGTTCATCCTGTTGATGACCCTCATCCTCAAAGAGAACTGGAACAGTTCGAAACCGATCCTGGTGGGAGGAGCGTTTCTGGGGATGGCGGGATTGGCGGCGAAAACTCTGTATGAAATGAAAACGGGGGCTACGCTATTTGTCGATCACGAAGCTGCCGGTATGATCCCGATCCCGCTTTCTCATTTGGCCGGCGGAATCGCGGGACTGCTGGCCGGGATGTGGCCAATTCGAGAAGTAGAGTTAAAAACGTATTTCTCAAAAGACAATCTGCTCATTTCCGCTTGGAACGGACGAGATGCACGATGATCATGGCGGAACCGATAAAGAATCCCAACAGCATGACGATCAATCGACCGAGAGCTTGCCCTCGTCGTTCGGCGGAAGAGGAGGCTTCCATCGGAACGAAATTCATGATGATGTTCGACATCACCGCGCTGAAGATGACGATCAGTCCCCATTGCCAGAGCGCGATCTTTTTCAGGCGATCCATCCCCGTTTCTTCGGGAGCTATTTTCTTTTTCTTCTTCCCCATCTCTCATTCCCCTTTCGCGTCGACAGATCAACCTCCGATGACGAGTCCGCCCTCATTGATCTTGTATTCGACGATCGATTCTTCGCAGGCGGAACCGCGATGCTTGGCAACGTGCAAGCCGCGCTTCATCGTCATGCCGTCCCGGATTTTCCCCATTACAATAATGGTATTGGCATTAGAGAGCATATCCCCGGTTTCGATGGGACGCGACAACAAATCATCGAGCATGGTTTCGTGAGTCGTCAGCATCAGCATGCAACTGATGTCGTTCTCGTCGTAGCCGTGCTGCTGAATGCGTTCTTCATTCTCCCGAAAGTTGGAGCGGAAGAGATCGCGAGCGACCCAATCGTGCTCTTTGCGTAAGACCTGATGATAGACGTATTCGAAAACATGGAACTGGAAGGAGTCACTGGCGCGTTCCACCGGTTCGACGCCGTCAATCACGCAGCGACGAACCCCGTGGGCAAAATTACTGTAAAAGAAGGCAATCGACTGATCGATTTTTTTCATGAATTCGACCCGCCACTCCTGCCATTCGTCGCGGTCGAGATCGTCCAGCGTGACCTTGCGTCCCGTCCGTTCGAAGATATGCAGATAATCATCGCGAATCCCGGGATCCCACAACTGGTCGAGATTCGGCTTGGCGTCCGGTTTCCGCGTTCGCAGGTCCCACTCGAACATCCGCTCGGCGTATGCGGCGTGATTCTGGGCATCGCCTCGAGAGGTCAGATCAAACAGAATCCCGGTTTCCCCTTCCTGTTGTTTCCCCGCATGAGCGAATTGCAGCCCAAGTTGCGTTTTTCCGATGCCGGTCGCCCCGAGCACCACGGTCATGGTGCCGGGAATCAATCCGCCTCCCAGCATCTGATCCAGTTCGGGAAGCCCGGTCGTGTGTCGTTCTGT
This sequence comes from Planctomycetaceae bacterium, assembly GCA_014762625.1. GTDB lineage: Bacteria > Planctomycetota > Planctomycetia > Planctomycetales > Planctomycetaceae > JABURQ01. The sequence continues at coordinate 29,646 of JABURQ010000203.1, forward strand.
CGTCATGATGAATCTCGGTGTGTCAGTTCTCAGATCGTGATTTTTCGATTGCGTGATGTCACTTCCCATTCTCCCGTCACGTTTCCATTTTCCACGACATACACCCACGCGTGCAGGGCTGTCGTTGGACAGACGTGCCACGGGATGGCGATCAGTTCATCGCCGACCTGATAGTCGTCCGCGCGATCCGTTTCCAGGACGAGATGCTCTTCATTCTGGAGTACTTGTTTCGCATCGGGTAGTTCGGGGAAAAACGCCCGCTTACCGGCAGGAGGATCTGAAGCGACTGCTTTGTAACCGAGGTCAAGCGTGATCCGATTCCCTTCCGGTTTACTGATCACTCTCGTCAATAACACCGCCGCGGCGGGGAATTTCAAATCCGGGAAGTTCTCCGTATAACTCGCATCACCGAAGACGATGGTTCCGGGGGAAAGTTCGATCGTCGGATCGACATACTCGGCGTAAACGGGAAAGGACCCCGTCCCGCCACAGACAAGTCGCGGAACTTTCAAACCGTCTCGCGACTCGATCTCGTCGCGCATCGCCAACACCTTCTCGAATTCCTCCCGAACGGCGGCTTTCCGATCCTCGTACGCCACCTGATGCTGATGCCCGTCGTAGACATGAAATCCCGCCGCGATCAGTCCGGGCAACTCGTCAATTTGCCGGTATCGTTCCATCGCCTGCTCGCTGGAGACAACGCCCGTGCGATGTTGACCGCAATCGACATCCAGGAGCACGTTAATATCGGTCCCCGCATCAACCATCGTCTCGGAGAGTCGCTTGAGATTCTCGAAATCGTCCGCCGTCACGATGAACGTCACATCGGGATATTTCTGGCGGAAGGCGACCGCTCGTGGCAAATTTGGTCCCACGAGAGAATACGCAAGGAGAATGTCTTTCACCCCCGCATCGGCCAGCATTTCGGCTTCGGCAAATGTGGCGGCTTTGTGCTTGGTGATTCCGCGCGCGAGTTCGATTTTCGTCACTTCCGCCATCTTGTGCGTTTTGCAATGGGGGCGCAGGCGATCCGCGGAACCGGCAATCTCAATAATGCCGTCCAAATTGCGTTCCAGTTGCTCGCGGAACACAATCATCGAGGGTGAGAGTAATTTGGATGTGTCGTCAATGTGATAGTCGGGGGTGGTCATCGATGGTCCTCAATTCAGATTTTCCCGTCAAAGTCCCAACAGCCGGGAAACTGCCATTGTTTGAGGCGGCTCGACAAAACACAATCGTATCATGATGAAAATTCGATACTTACAACATGAATCTTGTCGGCAACGTCTCCTGAATTCGCTGTTCGCAGTCGTGATTTGTTCGCACGTGGGATGTGGAACAGATAACAAACCGGCTCCTCCCCCATCTCCGCCCGACACACAGTCTTCTGCGTCGGTTGAGCTGAGCCAGGAACCACAGATTGACCTGACGAATCTGAAATCGGACGATCCGACCCACGAAGTACCGGAAGAGCCGCGACATGTCGGAACCATCCGTCGTCCCGTCAGTCCGGAACCGAGTCAGTCGCAGGACACTCTGAATCGTCACGGCTATCATCGATATACTTCAAAACATCTGGTTCTCTTCACCGATATCGAACCGGAAATCGCCCAACGACTTGTGGCCATGGTCGATCAGGAATACGAGGCCTGGATTAAAGGGTTCGGCCCATTGCCCGAAGCGGCCGACCAATCGGAATTTCGGATGATCGGTTATCTCATGCGCGATATGGGAGCCCTCGTTGAGTTGGGGCTCGTACCGCGACTCTATCTTAATATGCGTACCGGCGGTCATATCGGAGATCGATTCTGGATGCTCGATCAGGCCACCGATTATTACCGCCGGCATTTGTTGTTCCACGAAGCGACCCACTGCTTCATGACGATCATGCCCGACACCAGCCTGCCGAAATGGTATCTGGAAGGAATGGCCGAGATGGTCGCCACACACCGTCTGCAGGAAGACGGAACGATTGTGTTCGGTGTGCTCCCCGAGAATCGAGAGGACTATGACGGCTGGGGAAGGATTAAAACGATCCAGGAAGAAGTCGCGGCGGGACGCTTCAAATCGATCGCCCAATTAAGGTCCATCGAGCGGATCGACCCGGTGGATGAAGTCCGCGACTACGCCTGGTCGTGGGCGCTCTGTTACTTTCTCGAAAAACATCCTCGCTATCAGGAACGTTTCCACAGTTTGCAAACTCACTGGCGCAGCGGAGCCTTCGTCGACGAATTCGACCGTCTCTTCATGGAAGACATGGAGAAACTGAATACCGAATGGTTGCTGTTCGTCACTTCATTGATGGAGGGATACGATCTCCAACGCGCGGCCATGGTCTGGAATCCAGAATCAGACGGAGGCAACGCGATCGTCCAGGCCGATCGAGGCTGGCAATCGACCGGCTGGACCATCACTGAGGGAGAAACCTACCGCATCATCGCCGACGGCGAAGTCACACTCGCTAACGAACCGAAACCTTGGGTCTCTCAGCCCAACGGGATTACGCTCGAATATTTTTCCGGTCAACCGATCGGACGACTGTTCGGCATCGTCGTCGATCCCGCGTTCGATCGGACTCCACAAGTGATCGAATTTGGTCGCGAGTCCTCCTGGACCGCGACGACTTCGGGAACACTGTTCCTGCGGGTGAACGATGCCTGGAACTCTCTGTACAACAACAGCGGCAGCTATCGGGTCACTCGGGAGCAAAAATGAACCTCTCCAGAAAAGAATCGATGAACTTCCTCCACACCGGACTCGTCGTCCGCGATCTCGACAAGATGCGCGAGTTTTATACGAGCATTCTTGGACTCACCGTCCTCAACGAAATTGAGTCCATCGCTCCCGCAGGCGGCGATCATACCGGCTTTCCCCATGCACGCCGAAAGCTGGTCTTCCTCGGTTTCGGTGACGGTCACCAACTCGAACTGGTGAAATATATCGAACCGGAATCTCCCGAAGCGGGCTGCGACCGTCACGAACGGGGCAGCCTGCATGTTTGCTTTCAGGTCACCAATCTCCAACAGCGGTATGAGGAATTGACCGCAGCAGGAGTCTCTTTTCTGACGGAACCGAAATTCAATACTCTCGACGATGGACAATCTGTGGGAGTTGTTTACTTTCAGGATCCGGAAGGAAACTGGCTCGAATTCGTCGAATACGGAGGACAATCTTCATGAGCGCTCCCCTGTGGCAACAACCGGACTGGATCGCCCAGACGCAACTCATTCTCGACTCCTTCGCCAATCTACTGGAACGAGAACTGATCGACCGCAGCGGATCGGAACTGGAACAATCGCAACGACTCTTCGAGGCCGACTTTGTCGTCGTCTCGCATAATACTGCCGACGATCCGATCCTGAACTACGGCAATCAGGCGGCATTTAACCTCTGGGAGACCGATGCGGAAACGTTACTCGCGATGCCGTCCCGCAAAACCGCGGAACCGGTCCATCGCGACGAGCGGGCGGAACTCATGCGCCGAGTGACTGAAGACGGCTTTATCGACGACTATCAGGGAATCCGTATCTCAGCGAAGGGCAAACGATTTCGTATCGATCAGGCCATCGTCTGGAATCTGACGGACGAATCAGGGCAGCCTGCGGGACAGGCGGCGACGTTTTCCGAATGGAAAATACTGGCAGCCACTTGAGGCGTCACTTTTTCGGCTTGGGAGCGGAGAGCGGTTTTGGTGCCTTGGACGTCAGATCGAGATGATCGTCCCGTGTCTGATTCAACAACCAGTCGTAAACCGCGAGATTGTTGTACGTCTCGGTCCATGAGTCATGTTCGGTTTCGGGATAGATCGTGAATTTCGGCTGTCCGCCAACCGCTTTCATCGCTTCAACAATGACTTCCGATTCTTCGAGTGGAACGGCAGGGTCTTTGGCACCATGAAACACCCAAGTCGGCAAATGAGCGACTTTCCGGCCCCACTCGGGTTCAGTTCGTCCGCAGATCGGGAGGATCGCCGCGAAGCGAATCGGATCCTGAGACGCCCAGTACCAAGTTCCCTGTCCTCCCATGCTCAAGCCGGTCAGATAAATACGATCGATATCGACGGAATATCGCTGTTTCAATTCACGCAACATTCCCTGCAATGCGGGGAATACCGGATCTTCGCTCCAACGCACATCAGACGGACACTGCGGCGAGACTAGAATAAACGGGAAGCCTTCCGACTCGGCCAGTTTCGGCGGGCCGTGTATTTCAACCTTGGAGAGGTTGTGCCCCCGTTCACCCGAGCCATGCAGAAAAATGACTAACGGCCAGGCCTCTTTTCCGCGACCGTAACCTTCCGGAAGATAAAGCAGATACTCGAGCTTCTCCGCCGGATTGTCGGGGGACTGATAGGTTTGTGGAACCTGCGATCCGGGACGGGGCGGTTGGTCGGCGGAAAGGGCATCCGAAACGATAAAAACCGCCACACAGGCTGAGAACACGCTCACGAAACGTCGCATTAGAGGGCCTTCCTGAATCTCAAAGATCGGTCAGCCGGCTGCCGGGGTTTCTTCTTTCGGACTCAGTCGACTTTCGATCTCTTTCAATGTTTGAATCATTTTGGAGACACCCACCTCCAACTGAGCCAGCATATCGCTCGCACCGGGATCGTTCGAGAGCGATTTTCGTTCCTGTTCGATCTCTTTGAGAACCGTTTGCTGATCGCCGATCAGACGACCGATCAAATACGACAACGACAAATATTGAAGATCGGTGTATTCGGCGGGATAGTTCGTCCTCGGAACGAAACCGTGTCGATTCACGATGAAGTCAGCCAGACGTTGAATCTGGGCTCTTTGCAGTTTGACCACCGCGTCAAGTTGTTCGGCGACGGCTTCGTCGGTGCTGGAGGTCCAGGGAGAGTTCTCACCGACGTATTGCAACAGACTACAATTGAGCGTCACGAAAGCCTGATTCAAGTGGTCCTGACTCATAATTCTGACTGACCTGGGTCTGAAGAGAGGAAATTGAATTGATCGATAAGTTGATCGCCCCACGGATTAGGGAAATAGGACCGAGGCAACATTCTGTGCCGTCGAACTGAGCCCCTGCACCAGAACTCCCAGGACCACCACCGGAGCCGTTACCAGCATAGTATAGAACCCGGGAAGACTTCCCCAACGCACATCGACATCCGGGGCACCGGCGGGACGCGGATCAAGGAACATCACCTTGAGGACTTTCAGGTAGTAGAACAGGCTGAACACCGTGTTCAAACCACCGGCCACGAGAATCAGCCACATCACCCAGTGGATGTTACCCGCTTCAAACAGCGAGGCGAAAATCATGAACTTGCCGACGAAGCCTCCGAACGGAGGCATCCCGATCAAGGAGAACATACAGATCAGCATGCAGACACACAGGATCGGCGTCACCGAAATCAAGCCGGCGTAATCCTCGATCTCTTCGCTGAAAATGGAGTTCCGAATGAACGCCACCACGGCGAACGCACCGAGATTCATAAACAGGTAAACGGCCAGATAATACAACAAGCCTTCGAGAGCCTGTGTCGCGTTGGCGGTCGCGGCAGCGGTATCCTCTCCGGGAGCATTCATCAGAACGATGACCGAGGCCACGCCCATCAGCATATAACCGGCGTGGGCAATCGTTGAATACGCCAAAAGTCGCTTAACGTTCGTCTGCATGTAGGCGGCGAGGTTGCCGTAAGTCGCCGTAATGGCGGCAATCACTCCGACACCAAGACCGATGTAAAGAAACGTCGGCTGTAACGCACCCGCGTCACCCGCACTAAACGCCAGAGCAAATCGGACCAGCAAAGCAAACGCCCCCGCTTTGGAAGCGACCGACAAAAATCCAGCCACTTCCGCAGAAGCCCCTTCGAACGCATCCGGACACCAGAAGTGAAACGGAAACACCGAGAGTTTGAACGCCAGTCCGACCATCACCATCAAAATCATGACCGAAATCGCGGTTCCGGAAACAATCGGTTCACCAGATGAAGAGATCATCTGGAGGCGTTCGGCGATCAGTGACATATTGCCCGTACCGAGCAATCCCGCCAACAGACTGATTCCGTACAGCATCACGCCGGAGGCACCCGCCCCGTACACCACGTATTTGAAAGAGGCTTCACTACTGACTCGTTTCCCTTTGAGGAAGCCGACCATCACATAACTCGGAACCGACGTCATCTCGACACCGAGAAATAGAATCAGCAGGTGATTTGACGACGCCATCACCATCATGCCGATGGTGGAGCCGAAGAGTAACGTATAAAAGTCGGGACCGTCTTCCAGATCGGGCAATCCGCTGAGAATCGTCAGCGTCACCACCAGCACGAGAAACAGGAGCAGAAAGATCCGGAAAAACGCGGTAAACCGGTCGAAGATCAACAAGCCGGTAAAGATTTCCTGAACCGTGTCTCCGCCCGCTTCCTTGAGAACCATAAAGTCGTTCGCGGCGAAGCCGAACGCAACAAACGCCCCGACCAGCGCGACCCAACTCGGTGTGATCCAGCGATCGATGGAGAACAGACGAACGAACAACAGCGAGAGAATCGTACCGCACAGAATCAGTTCGGGACGAATCAGACCCACCGACGTATCCGCCGTGTCCTGAATGAACAGATTGAGAATTTCTTCGAAGTTCATAGTGATGATTCGACTCTCGAGTAAACCGCGACGCGGATGTGATTACTGGTTGAGACTCACGGCAGCGATGTCCGCCACGCGTTGGTATCCTTCATCCATCGACTGCACCAGTTCAGCGATTGAACCGTCCATCACGTCAAGCATGGTGGAGGGATAAATTCCGAACCAGATGGCAAAGATCAACAGGATGGAGGCAATGGCGGCTTCGCGCGGCTCAATCGGGGTAATGGCTTCCGGATGCGGACCTTTGTATTCAGGTCCGAGGTAGACACGTTGAATCGCCCAGAGGATATAACCCGCCGTCAGGATCACCCCTGAGGCTGCGAGGATCGCCAGGGCTTTCGAGTACTGCCACGACGACAGCACGACAAAGACCTCACCGATAAACCCGCATAGTCCGGGAAGTCCGAGGCCGGCGAAGAACAGACCGATGGAAAGTCCGCCGTACAGCGGCATTTTTCCAATCAGACCGCCGAATTTGTTCAGATCGCGATGATGAACTCGGTCGTAAATGACTCCCACCATGAAGAACATACCGGCGGAGGAGACTCCGTGAGCGATCATCTGGAACATTGCACCGTTAAGCCCCATTTGCCAATACTGCAAATTGACTCCGGCTCCGGTAGCTTCGCTGATACTCCAGACTCCCATCCCGATCAACACATATCCCATGTGAGAGACGGAACTGTACGCCACCAGACGTTTGAAGTCGGTTTGAGCGAGAGCCGCAAAGGCCCCGTAAATGATGCTCCAGGCTCCAATCGCGACCAGCGCCCAGGCAGCGGTTTGAGCGCCGTAAGGACAGAGAGGAAACGCGATGCGAATGATTCCGTAACCGCCCATTTTCAGCAGCACACCCGCCAGGATCATCGAGATCGGTGTGGGGGCTTCGACGTGAGCGTCCGGCAACCAGGTATGGAACGGGAAGGCCGGCAGTTTGATGGCAAACCCGATGAACAACAGAATGAACGCGATCAATTGAGTCGTCTGATCAAAACCGTAGCCCTGTTCGAGGCCTTGTCCGACGCGAGCCAGATAAAGCAGATCGAAGCTGCGACCGCTATTGAAGTAGAACATCAACATCGCGATCAGCATCAGCACCGATCCGACCAGCGTGTACAGGAAGAATTTGATCGCCGCGTATTCGCGACGCGGACCGCCCCAGATTCCGATCAGGAAGTACATCGGGAGCAGCATCACTTCCCAGAAAATGTAGAACAGGAAGAAGTCGAGCGAGACGAACACACCCAACATCCCCGATTCCAGCAACAGGAAGAGAATCAGATAGCCCTTCACAGCTTTCGTGATGCTTTTGGAGGCCATCAACGCCAGTAGAGAGATACCGCTCGTCAGCATCACCAGCGGTAGGCTGATGCCGTCCACACCGACTTTGAAGCGGATATTCCAGTTCGCGATCCAGTCCCAGTCGGTCACCATCTGCATGCCGGCGACCGTGGAATCAAAATTGACCCAGACCTGCAGCGTCAGAAAGAAGGTCACCGCAGAGACCGCGATGGCAAACATTCGCATCGCGTCTTCTTGCGCTTTGTTGAAAATGTTAATCGCGACGGCACCGAGAGCCGGAAGTGCGACAATTGCCGGGATGAGGTATTCCGAATTCATGATCGTCAGGTGTTCCTGGAACCGAAAAATGAAATTGAGTGTTTCTTCGAATCGCGTCGTCTAATGATCTAGTGCGGGAACCAGACAAAAAGAACGACACTGAGGGTCACCACCGCAACGGCGATGAACATCACATACTGACGCAATTGACCGGTTTGCAACTTGCGAAAACTGCCGCCGACACGGAATGTCGCAGCCCCCAGCAGGTTGACCAATCCATCGACAAACTTCTCGTCGAACAGACGGTCCCACTTGCTGATCCACAGAGTCGCACGACTCAACCAGTGCAAAAATGCGTCAAAGACATATTTATCAATCGCGGCACAGAACCGAGCCACGATATGAGCGGGCTTCATGAACATCGTGTCGTACAGTTCATCGAAGTACCACTTGTGGGAAAGGTAGCTGTGAACGCCTTTCAGTGAGCTTTTAATATCAGCCGGATTGATCAAACCGAGTCCGTAGATGACAAACGCGATGAGTGTCCCTGTGACTGCGGCGATTGTTGCCAAATTGCCGGCGCTTGAGTGATTCGTCAGGACATCGATATGGCCTGGCAGATTCAGCGACACGGTGCTTCCAACACCAGCCATCACGGCATGTGTCATCGCGGGGGCTGATTCTGAGAGCATGACGAATAGCTTTCCGCCTTCACCACCGACAGCACAAATCGCCGCCAGAACCGACAACGCCACCAACGGTCCCGTCATCACCAGAGGAGACTCGTGACAGTGGTCGTAAAGGTGCTCGTCGCGAGGCTTACCGAGGAACGTATAGAACCAAAGGCGGAACATGTAAAAGGCCGTCAAACCGGCGGTAATCAACGGCAGAATGAACAGCAGCAGGTGAGCCGGATTCATCTTGAAGTAGGTTAACGCGGTGGCGACGATTGCGTCTTTGGAGTGGAAACCGGAAAAAGCAGCTTTCGCATTCGCCAGCCCTGTGTAAGAGAGCATCAAACCGACAACCACCAGCGTTGCGACCAGAGGCAATTTCGTCCGTTCGCGTTTGTAGATATCGAACAAAGCAAACAATAAACCGAGGATCAACAGAATGTAGCCGATGACTCCGAAGCTCACCCCCGGCACCGACAAACCAGCAATAGCAATTACACCCACCAGCATCGCAGACCCGGTGATCGGCAACTTGCGGATCAATCCACCCATCTTGGGCATTTCCTGCTCGTGATGGCAGGCCGCTATCACACTTCCCGAGCATAGGAACAACAGTGATTTGAAGAACGCGTGAGTAACCAAATGGAACAGCCCCGCCGCCCAGCCAAATATTCCCAGACCGAGCATCATATAGCCGAGCTGACTGATGGTGGAGTAAGCGAGCACCTGTTTCAAGTCGGTCACAACCATCGCAATGGTCGCCGCCACAAACAGCGTGATCGCTCCTACATAGGCAATGACGAGCAACACTTCCGGCGTAAACATCGGATAGAAACGTCCGGCAAGATAAACACCCGCCGCGACCATCGTCGCCGAGTGAACCAAGGCCGAAACCGGAGTGGGGCCCTCCATCGCGTCGGGCAACCAGGTTTGCAAAGGGAACTGGGCCGACTTACCGATACAGCCCCCGAAAACGCCGAGACCCGCTACCACCAGCAACCAGTAAGGCATGCTGGCGGGAAGGCCTTCGTCATTTTTCAGGCGACCGCCGTGGCCGTCCTGGAGGTAAACAACACCTGCTTCTTCATCGACATCCAATTCGCCTCCCGGCGTGCGAATCATCTGAAACAGACCAGCCGGTTTGTCCGCATGAGCGAGATCAGGCTCGGCAAACTTGAACGTTCCGAAGGTGGTCCAGATCGCCATCAATCCAATCAGGAACCCGAAGTCGCCAACGCGGTTCATGATGAACGCCTTGTTGGCGGCGGTGCTGGCGGACTTCCGCTCGACGTAGAAGCCAATCAGGAAATAGGAACAGACACCGACCAGTTCCCAGAAAACGAAGACCTGGAAAATGTTTCCGGCGATCACCAATCCGAGCATCGAGAAACAGAACAGCGACAGGAACGCGAAAAACTTGTAGAAGCGGCCCGGTCGATGAACGTGCTTGCCGTTTGCGTAATGAGCTTCGTGATCGACATATTCGTCGGTCAATTCATCAGACATGTAACCCATCGCGAAGATGTGGATACAGGTCGCGATGAACGTCACCATTGTGAACATCACGAGCGTCAATGTATCGATGTAGTATTCGATATTGATCTCAAGATCGCCGAATTTCGCGAGACGGTAGTAGACTCCGCTGAAGACGGCGGGACCTTCGTGCTTCGCCTCGGCGTCTTCCTCGTGATCGTGACCGTGTTCCTCGTGGCCATGTTCGGCATGTTCGGCATGTTCGCTGTCCGGTTTTTCAGCGGCAATCGGATCGGCGATGGCGAATTGAGCGAGAGCCGCATCTTTCGGCGTGATCGCGGTTTGCTTTTCGCTCTCTTCAGCCTTGTGCTCGCCGTCGTGATGTTTTTCTTCGTGGTGACCCTCTTCATGTTCATGATGGGCGTCGTCGTGATGCCCGTCCCCATGCCCTTCTTCGTGGTGACCATGACCGGGCAGAGGCTTTCCTTCTTCGATCGCGGCGACGAGTTCTTTGTGATGAGCCGATTCGTGTTCGTAACGTTCGTTCCAGCCGGTCGCCTGCACGTAGGTCATGAGTGCCCAACTGCTGAACAGAAAGCCGAGCCCGATGCAGCCGACAGCCATCTGGGCGGCCGCTTTGCTCAAGCGATCCCGCTGCCAGTATCCGGCAAAGATCTCAACGGCAAACCCGAGCAGCGGCAACAGCCACGCCAAAGTCAGCAGCGTCTTGATGGTTTCGCCCGTAGTCTGGTAATCCATGGGTGATCCGTGAAGTCTTGGTGGTAAATCTGTCTCTGAGGTCTGCCGCTCGTCCGCCTCAGCCTTTCAGTTCGTCGCCTCGGTCCACATCGATGGTGAGGTGGTTATTGTAGAAGTTGAGTGCGATGGAGAGGGCAACGGCAGCTTCCGCAGCCGCCAGTACAATCACAAACAACGACACGATCTGGCCGTCCAGTCCGAGCGATGTGAATCGCGAAAACGCGACGAAGTTAACGTTCGCTCCGTTCAGAACCAGTTCCACACCCATCAGCAGTCCGATGCCGTTTCGTTTGGTCGCCATACAGACCACCCCCGAAACAAACAGAACCGCTCCAACTAACAAATAACTTTCCAAACCCATATCAGTGACTCATTCTGATCGATGTAAAATCGTAATGGTGTTACCGAAGTGTTGTCATTCCGACGCCTGCGCTCGACGTTTGGCACGAGCCAGATAAGAGGCCCCCACGAGCACGACGAGCAGGTGAATCGAGACAATTTCAAACGGGAACAAATACCCGGAACTGAGACCGGCTTCTTCCGGAGCGCCGAGATCCTTATCGGGTCGCAATCCGAGTAACGCCATTCCCAGCGGGCGAATCGTATTCCCCTGTCCTTGCGGGTTATATCCTTGACCTTCCGCGGGAACGAACTCTCCCTGAGAGGTCACCACGGCTGCTTGGTTCCAGTCAACCGATCGTACGGTCCCCTGAATCAGGAACAGCAGCATCAGGCCGACGCCCGCCCCGAGAACTAGTTCTCCCGGCGACGTTTGAATATTGACGTGAGGTCCGCTGGCGGTGAGCATGATCCCGAAGATCAACAACACCAGCGTTCCGCCGACGTAAATAATGATTTGAGTCGCCGCCACGAAGTCGGCGTGCAACATAAAGTACAGCCCGGCAGTCGATCCGAGCGAGACAATCAACCAGAACGCCATCCGAGCCACTCGCTGAGCGAGTACCACACCCAAAGCACCGCCGCAGGTGGACAACGCGAATATTAAAAACAAGAGCTTTTCGTAGGTCATCGGGTTCCTCCGGCGACCTTCCGGTCGTCATCGGCGACTGCCATGCGGTCATCCGGTGTCGAGTTGGGAAGAATAAATTGTGAGGTTTCTGCGTCTTCGTCGGGAGTGGAAACTGCGGGCTTCACCCAGTTTTCGGCTTTGGGAGAAGCGAACGACGTTTGAGCTCCTCCGGTCATTTTGTAAACCAAAAGCGGCCAGGCGATCACGCCGAGGAATAGAGCACAGCTGATCGGTATCAGATATTTCAAACAGGTAATCATCACCTGGTCGATTCGCAGACGCGGCAGAGTCCAGCGGACCCAGACCTGCACAAAGACCAGCACCCAGGCTTTGGAAATCAGGATTCCCATCCCGATCGCGTTTGCCAGATAAGCCATCGGCTCGAAGCTGCCGTCCGCCGACAAGCCTCGCATTTGATTCAAGGTCGCATCGAGTGGAGGAATGCCGCTATTCCAGCCTCCCAGGAAGAGGATCGAGGCGACCGCACAAACGACAAACATCGCCGCGTACTCGCCCATAAAGAAGAACGACCATCGCATCCCCGAGTATTCGGTGTGAAAACCACCCACCAGTTCGGACTCAGCTTCCGCCAAGTCGAATGGGGCACGTTTACAGCTCGCCGTCGCGACAGTGAAATACACGAAGAATGCGACCAGCGTAAAGGGATCGTTAAAGATCAACCAGTTTTGAAATCCGCCCGACTGCAACTGGGCAATCTCAACCAGATTGAGTGAACCGGCAACAGTGACCGGAATAATAGCACAGATCGCGAGAGGAATTTCGTAGCTCACCATCTGAGCCGCTTCACGCATCCCCCCGAACAGCGACCACTTCGAGCCGCTCGAATAACCGGCGAGAATAATGCCGATCACTTCCAGCGAGAGAATCGCCACCAGCACATACAGGCCGATATCAGAAGCGACCGCGACCCAGGTATCACCGAAAGGAAGCACCATAAAGGTCGCAAAGGAAGCGACACAGACCATATAAGGAGCCATCCGAAACAACATTGAGTCGGCGGCGGGAGGAACCAGGTCCTCTTTTTGAATCAGTTTGATACCGTCCGCGATCGATTGCAGCCAGCCGAAGCGGCCACCGACGCGGGTCGGTCCCATGCGGTCCTGGATTCGCCCGGCGATTTTTCGTTCGCCCCAAATCCAGAAAACAGGAGTCCCCATAAAAATCGCCACCAGCAGGGAACCGTGGATAATTGCAGCCAATACCATGGCGATTCCGTTGGTCAAACCGAGAGAATCCCGCAGGTAATCGGCGATATTCGTGGCTATTGGTAAGAAGTTCATCAGCGCATCCGTCCTCAATGGACCGGTCTGGGCTCAAACACGCAGCGGGTTCATCGCGAACAGTCCCTGTCCGCACCGCGCGTACAACTAAAGCGTGAACTATGCCACAACGGAAATGGCGTTTCAAGTGACCCGGAAATCAATTTCTCCAAGCCAGCCAAACACTTGCGCCGGATTTCTCTCAAATTTGAGAAGCTGGGAAATCCTGCGGAGTGGACGAAGGGGACGCGACTGTGATCAACTTCATCCAGACAACTTTTGGCGGAGGGCTTACTCTCGAATTCCGACCCCGGTTTTCCCCAATCAGTCCGAGTACCCCTGTTTCGTCAAGCAATTCTCACGAACGGGAATCTTTCAGTATGGTCAGGGTGTCCGTGAGCATCGGGCCTCAATAGCTTTGTAGGTCGGGTTAGCCGAACGCAGTGAGTCGTAACCCGACAAGCCTGTGCAACACTGCGCAAACTGTCGAGATACGCTGCGCTATCCCGGCCTACCACATTCACGAGTGGAGAAAAAGAAATTGTGACCGATCACGGCGTGACCTTCGGCTTCACGGACCGTGTCTTCGGCGGATCGATGGCAAAATTGATTGTCTCGAAATCGACCGAGCGACAGAGGTCGTACAGCTCGATCATATCCCCCAGAGGAACGTCGTCCCCCGTCTCGATCACCACCGGAATATCGGGAGCGACCGTCGCCAGATCGATCAGCAAGCCCCGCACCCGTTCCGGCTCTTCAATCAACGTGCCGTTCAAATCGGTCACGGTTTCACCGCCAATTCGCAAGAGCTTCAGATAGGCACGATCCGGTTTCGGTTGATCGAGGTTTTCGGGCGGAGTTCCCGATTTCACACCGGCTCCAGAAATCGGCGTCGAAAGCAGCATCTCTTTCTGTTGCCCGATTGACGCGCAGACAAAAAAGATCAACAGCAGAAACACGACGTCGATCATCGGTGTCATCGACATCGCTTCGTCCCGCTCGTCGTGCCGGGTGAAGGAAGGGATCTTCATCGCGATTCTCCCGGCATCGTTCCGAACTTGATTTGCGTCACCCCGGCGCGGGCACATTCCACCATCAACGGTTCGATCACTTTGAAGGGGACCGACTTATCGCCGCGAATCCGGACTTCAAATTTCTCACCGTCTTTCGCGATGCCATCGGTCAACAGCGGCAGAATTTCTTCCAGCGCGAGAAATCCGCCTCCGACTTTGTATTGTCCTTCCGAGTTGACCGTCACGACGAGCCGCCCCGCGGACGTCTTCTCTTCATCTTCTCCGGTGACCGCTTCGGGTAACGCCACTTCATCGCGCGATTCATTCCGCACGAAGTGGCTCGCCGCCAGAAAGAAAATGATCAATAGAAAGATCACATCAATTAACGGCGTTATATTGACGGAGACTCCGAGTTGTCGGCTGCGCGCCGGTAATCGCATCAGCGGGCTCCTCGCTCCGGAACAATGGGAGGCACGCCGGAACTCGATGCGGGGGAGGATTTCCGTCCGCGTCGCGACGACACGAGGGCTCGTTTGTAATCAGCAAAAACATGCTCGGCGAGGAGCGCGGCTTCGGCAACGAGACCATCCACACGATTTCGAAAGATAGCGAACGACGCGACTGCCGGTACGGCGACGCCCAGTCCCATCAAAGTCGTCACCAACGCTTTGTAAATCCCGGGAGCCAGTTCCGAGACCTGGGGATTGGCTTTCGATTCAAATTCGAGAAACGCCAGGATCATCCCCCATACCGTTCCCAGCAATCCCAGCATGGGGGCGATCGACCCGATCACCGAGAGGTATTCGATTTTACGCAGCAACCGCGACGATTGCTCCACGCTCGCGTCTTCCATCCCTTTTTCGATCGCTTCGTATTCGAGTCCCGCTTCCGACAACCCGGCCTGCAAAATCTCTCCCAGCAGACTCGGATTCTGTCGGCAGAGTTCTTCCGCCTGCTTGAACTGTTTTTGAGCGATCATCCCGTGAACCTGTTGAGCGAGCCCGTCGGGCATCAATGCCCCGCGCCGAATCGTCAGCAGATGCTCGATGATGAGCGCGATCAGAATCACACTCATCCCGGCGATGATCATGCCGATATATCCCCCCGCGAGAGCCAGTTCCCGCAGATCGACTTTCGGAGCGACGACGGTTTCCTCGCCGGCGGTTTCCTGAGCCCAGGCGATGACCGGTATCGAGAGACAGGACGCCGTTGAAAAGAGCAGAAACAGCATCCTGCGAATCGAGGTCGTCTGCTGTTTGATCCGTTGATTTCTCACGTCTTCGATCCTTCGTTTATTCGCGAGCGCGATTATTATTCAGCGAGTGATTTCAAGACAGCGTCCGCTTTCCCTGCGGCGTCCGTCCCCTGATAACGGGCGACCAGCTCCCGGTAAATGGTGATCGATTCCTGTCCCCGTCCGGCAGACCGTAACACTTCCGCAGCCGACAACAACGATTGAGCCGATAACAGGCGATCGTGGGGATACAACACGGGAATTCGAAGATAGGTCAAGGCGGCTTCATCGCGCAGCAACTTGAAATCGTAGGCTTGCGCCAGCAGATAATAGGGGCCGCCTCGTTCCCGAGTCGGCAGGCGTTCGATATGCCGTTGCCATTGTTCGATCGTAAACACCGACAGGTCTTTTGCCTTCAACTCCAAACGCCACAATTGCGATTCGGCCAGCGGCTGCAAACGCCGATGTCCGGTGTTTTTGAATTCCAGCAAAATCTGCTTTGAAGTCTCTTCAAAACCGGGCTGAAAGAGCAGGATCGACGCCGCCACCAGACGTTCGATCTGAGACTCTCCCCCGATCAAATCCGCCGCGCTCCTGATTTGCGACTTTGTCAGGACCTTCTCAGTCCAGACGGCGGGTAACAGTTCGAGATGATGCGTGGTTTCATCGCTGGCGAAGATTCGGTCCATCCGTGTGGCGGCAGTGACGTAATCTCCCCGGAACAAAGCCGCCCGGACCAGATCGGCCAGAATCTCCCGTTTTACCCATTCGCGGGGATCGAGCGTTAATGCTTCCAGCAGCTTTGCTTCCGCTGCGGACGCTTCTCCTGCCGCCAGTAATTTCAGGCCGTCCTGTTGTTGTCGAGATTGCGGCGTCTCGACGCGCGTCACTTCGCTGGTCGCGTAAGTTTTATTCGCATTGGCGTCCACTTCGCGGACTGTGACTGCTTCTCCCGTGTAGTCGATGATGCGGCAGCGAATCCGTTTTTTCCCCGTACTCAATCGGGGCTGCACCAGAATCTGATCGGGATAGTTCCCCTCCTGGGTTACCGCACTCGATTGTCCCCATGCGACGGGTGCCGTCAGGAGCATAGACAGGGTCAGCAGCATCGCTTTGATCAACCGCATCGTCACCTCTGCTCATTCAATTTAGTGACGTCGCGATAACTGTAAGTCCCTTTGTTTTGTCGAGCGAGAGTTTTGAGAAAGTTGTCGATCCCTTTATCCAACTCCTGGCCGATGCCGAATTCGATGCAATGAATTCGGGCTCCGCTCTGATTCTGTTTTTGGATATACGCCAACTCGCTTTTGTTGAGAGACGGCTCACGAGCATCGGTCAGAAAGAAAATCACATCGGGTTGATACTTGAGCGCCGCCAGTAACGCCGGCATGTGTCGAGTTCCCAGCGTCGGACGGACGCTGCCGACGAATCGTTTCGCCCGATTTCGGTTCACGTCGGTCGCGGGATAGAGGCCGAGCGGTTGATTGGGGATCTGAAAGCGTTTGATTTCCTCGTTGTAGAAAATGACCTGAAATTTTTGTCGAGGAGTCAGTCCCTGAAGCGACGCCATCAGTTCCGCCTTGGCGAAGTCGAGCGCGTTGTAGTCTCCCATACTGCCGGAACAGTCGATGATGTAGACGAACTTCTTCCCGTTATCGATGGCTCCCAGAAAACGAACCGGTCCGTCCCCCTGTCCGAAGGCAGCCTCCATCGGAATCTGTGAGGAAGACGACTGTATTTTGGAAGGAGTCGGATTCGGCAAACCGACTGCCGGTGACAACGCCCCAGGGCCGAGCAGGTCGCTCCCGATCTCGGGTAACGAGACATCGACCGGCGGTTTGTCGGGAACTTCGAGGACTTCCGTCTCTTCGTTGATGACTTCTTCCCGATCCGTCTCCGAATCGTTCTGCTCGGTATTTTCATTGAATCGCGGTGTGTCGGAATCCTTCATCACGAGCCCGACAGTCCGGTATTCTCCTTCGCCAGTACCGGTCGTCACGCCACCGCAACTTTTCAGTTGGGTGCTCAGCAACACCAGAAACAGGGCGTGGAGAATCAACGACAGCCCCCACCCCGGTATCGCCGCCCATCGATAGCGCGTTTCCTGCCAGGAAAGATGCGATTCAGCTTGTGTGGGAGTGGTTTGGGACATGATCAAATCTCGACGTGTGTTGAGCGCAGAAAACCGCCCATGATCGCGAATGCGTCTGCTGGAAGTTTAGGAGGACCTGAAAATCCAGTCAATGTGGATCAAATTGGACTGAACCTCCTTGCATTCCCTATCTCTCGTCATAGTAGGGACTTACCCCTCTATCGTCCTTTCTGACGAGAAAAAACGAACACAAGCCCCTCAAAACCGGCATTCCGGGCTGAAAAGTGTCGGCAACCGCCTGTTTTTCCTCGCCTTGCATTGGCCTGCTCGCACACGTCAGTCACAATCAATTCGAGCGACCGGACGAGTTTTCGGATTTTCTCTTTTGACATCAGCGGTATTCCAACCATGCAACTCACTTCAGACGATCTGATTTTGGTCACCGGTGCGACGGGGCTCGTCGGCAGCCATGTCGTGGAACGTGCCCGTCACCTGGGAGTGCCGGTCCGCGTGCTGGTTCGCGAATCGAGCGACACATCGCTCCTCGATGAATGGGGTGTCGAAAAAGTGGTCGGCAGCATGTCGATCCCCGACGACATGAAGAAAGCCGCCGAGGGAGTGACGGTTGTTGTCCACTGTGCCGCGAAAGTGGGAGACTGGGGCCCGGTCGAGGACTATCGGAAAGTCAATGTCGGCGGTACCGAGAACCTCCTCAACGCCGTGGAGCAGAACGGTACTTTGAAAAGTTACATCCAGATCAGTTCTCTCGGGGTTTACGAAGCCCGCGATCATTACGGCACCGACGAGTCGGAACCGCCCAACGTCAGCGGCATCGATGGCTACACGCTCACGAAAGCCGAATCCGAAAAGCTCGTTTTGCAGCACGTCCGCGACAACCAACTTCCCGCGACCGTGATTCGTCCGGGGTTCATCTACGGTCCGCGCGATCGCACCGTCCTGCCGCGTTTGCTGGAAAAGCTCCAAGGGGGACAGGTCAAGTATCTCGGTTCCACCGACAAGCTGATGAATAACACCTACGTAAAGAATTTGGTCGATGCCATTTACCTGGCGATCGAACGGGACGACTTGCGGGGAGAAATTTTCAACATCCGCGACGACCGACTCGTCAGCAAACGTGAGTTTATGGAAACCATCTGCGAACTGGCGGGCTACGAAAATCCGCCTCTCAAACCGGTTCCAATGGGAGTGGCGAAGGGATTGGCCAAATTTCTCGAAGGCCTGTATCGTTTGCTGGGCAAAGATCACGCTCCCATTTTGTCCAGTGCCCGCATCAAATTTCTGGCGCTGAATCTGGATTACTGCATCGATAAAGCCAAGCGAGAGCTGAAGTACGACCCGCAGGTCGATTTCAAAGAGGGCATGAAAGAGACCATCGACTGGTTTCGCGGACAGGGGATGATTTGAATAGCCCAAGATCCTTCATCGATTTCCCCTTTGACCCGGTTTGGCGGTCTCCCTAGACTGAATCCATGTCCGCCTCGAACACCTCATCTCAATCTCTCGAGTCTCTCCCGAAGGAACGGGCCGAGACCGATAAGCCTCGTCGCGGATTAACGCCTCTCGAATTCGCCGCCAGCGTCTACAATCGCGTTCTCATTCTGATGATGATCTACGTGCTCTCCATCGGGCCGATGTACTGGCAGTGGGTCGATTCGATGTACCTTCAAGGGCCACCGGCGGTCGCCCGATTTTATTATCCCTTACTGGTTTTATGCGACCTCATTCCCCCTTTGGGAAAACTGGTCAACTGGTATCTTAGCTTCTGGATCTGATTCCCGGTTATTTGCGTCGCGGGCGAGGAGTGCGTTTGCCTCCCTTTCCTTTTCCACGTTTCCCTTTTCCTCTTTGACGACCACTTTTTGCAAAGCCGGGTTCTGACGCGGAGCCTTCCTTGATACTGATCGACTGGCCGACCTGTTCCTGGAGTTTTTGAATCCGATCCCGCAACTGAGCCGCCCGCTCGAACTCCAGTGCCTCGGCCGCTTTGAGCATTTCCTGTTCGAGTTCGTTGATGTATTCCTGCGTGATGTATTGAGTCTCGTCCTGGGCACCGCCGGCCCCCTGCGCGATGCGGTTGGCGGCGATCTCTTCTTCGATCCCGCGACGAATGGCTTTGCGAATCGTTTCCGGCGTGATGCCGTGTTCGGCGTTGTATTCTTCCTGGATTTTCCGACGACGATTGGTTTCGTCGATCGCCCGTTGCATCGACTCCGTCACGTTATCGGCGTACAAAATGACTTCCGCATTAACGTTCCGCGCCGATCGCCCGATCGTCTGCACGAGCGACGTCTCGCTTCGCAGGAACCCTTCCTTATCCGCATCCATAATCGCCACCAGCGAGACTTCCGGCAGGTCGAGCCCTTCCCGTAACAGGTTCACGCCCACTAGAACGTCGAACTCCCCTTCCCGCAATTCCCGCAGAATTTCGACCCGTTCGATGGCGTCCAACTCGGAATGCAGCCACTGGCAGTTGAGGCCTTCCTCATTAAAGTATCGACTCAGTTCTTCCGCGAGCCGCTTGGTTAACGTCGTCACGAGAACCCGTTCGTTTTGCTCGGCTCGTTTCCTGATCTCTTCCATGAGATGCGGCACCTGTCCCCGAGCGGGAACAACGTGAATCACCGGATCGAGCAGACCGGTCGGTCGGATAATCTGCTCGACGATGCGCCCTTCGGTCTGTTCCAGTTCCCAATCAGCAGGGGTCGCCGAAACGAACAGGGTTTGTTTGCGAATCTTGTTCCATTCGTCAAATTGCAAAGGCCGGTTGTCGATGGCCATCGGAATCCGGAATCCATGCTCGACCAGCGTGGTCTTTCGCGAACGGTCCCCCGCATACATCGCCCGGACCTGGGGTAACGTCACGTGCGACTCATCGACCATCAGCAAAAAATCATCCGGAAAGAAGTCGAGTAAGGTGTAGGGGGGCTGGCCCGGTTTACGCCCCGCCAACGCGCGGCTGTAATTCTCGACACCCGGACAAAACCCGACTTCTTTGAGCAACTCAATATCGTACTTGGTGCGGGCGGAGAGTCGCTGAGCTTCCAGCAGCTTGCCTTCGTTTCGAAACTTGACGAGCTGCTCCTCCAGTTCTTCTTCGATCTCTTCGATCGCGTTGTCGATTCGTTCCTGCGGCAGGACGTAGTGCTTGGCGGGATAGATGAAAATGTCTTCGACTTTCAGATTTTCCTGTCCGCTGACGGGGTCGATGATGGCGAGCTTCTCGATTTCGTCTCCCCACAACTCAATCCGAAACGCGAATTCTTCATACGCCGCCCAACATTCAATCACATCGCCGCGGACGCGAAACTTTCCGCGGGACAGCTCGAAGTCGTTCCGCTCGTAATGAATATCGACGAGCTTCATCAGAAAGTCGTCCCGGTCGATCTCCTGTCCCACTTTGATCGGGACCATCATATCGAGATAATCTTTCGGAGATCCGAGACCGTAAATGCAGCTGACCGACGCCACCACGATCACATCCCGACGAGAGAGTAACTGACTGGTGGCCCGCAATCGCAATCGATCGATCTCATCGTTGATGGAGGAATCTTTCTCGATATAGATATCCCGCTGGGGGATGTAGGCTTCCGGCTGATAGTAGTCGTAATAACTGACGAAGTACGAAACCGCGTTATTCGGGAAGAACTCTTTGAACTCGCCGTAGAGTTGAGCGGCGAGCGTTTTATTATGCGATAGGACGAGCGTGGGGCGTTGTAATTTTTCGATGACGTTCGCCATCGTGAACGTCTTTCCCGAGCCGGTTACCCCGAGCAGAACCTGATTCTGCTCCCCGCGTGCGAAGCCTTTGACCAATTTTTCGATCGCCTTCGGTTGATCACCGGCAGGCTGGAATTGGCTGGCGATTTCGAATTCAGGCATCAGAGATTTCTTACGCAATCAGGAGATGGTTCACCCTTGATTGTGGGCAAGAGGTCCCCTCTCGGCAAGCCGTGCGAAAGAATGTTCGCTCAGATATCGTAATACATCGCAAATTCGTACGGGTGAGGTCGCTGCCGCAGGGCTTCCACCTCTTTCTCGGTCTTGTACCAGATCCAGGTGTCGATGACGTCCTCGGTAAACACGTCTCCCAAGAGCAAATATTCGTGATCCTCGCGCAAAGCCTGTAATGCCGCTTCGAGAGACACCGGCGTCTTCGGCACATCCTGGAGTTCTTCCGGCTTGAGGTCGTAGATATCCTTGTCGAGAGGTTGACCGGGGTGAATTTTGTTTTGAATCCCGTCGATCGCCGCCATCAACACCGCCGACATCGCCAGATAAGGATTGGACGACGAGTCGGGACAGCGAAACTCAAACCTTTTGGAAGTCGCATCCGGACTGTGAACGGGGATCCGCACTGCCGCCGAGCGATTCCGGTAGCTGTACGTCAAATTGATCGGTGCTTCGTAGCCCGCGACCAGTCGCTTGTAACTGTTCGTCGTGGGGCAGCAGAACGCCATCAGGGAAGCGGCGTGTTTGAGAATGCCACCCATCGCAAACATCGCCGTATCGCTCAACCCGCCATATCCGGAGCCGGCAAATAGCGATTCACCATCCTTGAACAGCGACAGATGCAAGTGCAGTCCGGAACCGTTGTCGTTCCACAGAGGCTTGGGCATGAAGGTTG
The DNA here is from genome assembly GCA_014762625.1 of Planctomycetaceae bacterium. Classification (GTDB taxonomy): domain Bacteria; phylum Planctomycetota; class Planctomycetia; order Planctomycetales; family Planctomycetaceae; genus JABURQ01. Next base: position 52,020 of record JABURQ010000203.1, read on the forward strand.
CCGTCTTTCCGTATTTGGCGGCGATATTTTTGACGACATATTTATAAATCAGCAGATGGTCGGCCATGGTCAGCATCGGCCCGTATTTCAGATCGATTTCACACTGCCCGGCGGTGGCAACTTCGTGATGCTGTCCTTCCACGCTGACACCGCAATTCAGCAGCGTCATCATGATTTCGGTCCGCACCCCTTGCAGGGTGTCGGTCGGCGGGACGGGGAAATATCCCTCTTTGTGTCGTATCTGGTAACCGGCATTCGGCCCCTGTCCCGATCGGCCGCGGTTCCACTGTCCCTCGATACTATCTACGTGGTAATACGACTCGTGCTCGTTGGAATCGAACGCCACGTCATCGAATAAAAAGAACTCCGCTTCCGGTCCAAAATTGGCCGTATCGGCAATTCCCGTCGATCTGAGATAATTTTCGGCTTTGCGGGCGACGTTGCGCGGATCTTTGGCATAATCTGCGCGCGTAATAGGATCCTGAATGTTGCAGGTCATCACCAGGGTGCGATCCATGAAAGGATCGACAAACGCGGTTTCCGGTTGGGGCACAACCAGCATGTCGCTTTCATTGATCGCCTGCCATCCCCGCATTGACGAACCATCGAACGCAAATCCGTCTTCAAATGAAGCGGGAGTCAACGCGTTCACAGGAATCGTAAAGTGTTTCTGTGTCCCGGGGAAATCCATAAACCGCAGGTCCACGGCCTGGACTTCTTTCTCTCGGCAGAGCGCTAATACTTCACGGGGGGTCATACAGGTGAATCCTCAGTAATGATGACTGACCTATTTATCAGCCTGATTGCTATAATGACGAAACATAGCTCTTAAGAAAAGCAAATGGTGTACCACTGCCCAAATTTGAGGCAACGAGTGCTTTTCCTGACCACAAATTGGCCCTAAATTCCTCATGATCGCTCGATTCGTCATCCTGACTCACGACCATCCGCATCTTCATTGGGACCTGATGCTCGAAGATGAGACATCTCTGCTCACCTGGCGGTTATCTGAGGAACCGAACCGCACCGGCTCCATTCCCGCCGAAGCACTTCCCCCGCATCGGAAACATTATCTCGATTACGAGGGGCCGGTGAGCGGGAACCGGGGGTCGGTGACGCGCTGGGACGCGGGAACCTATGAAGTCACTCACCAGTCGGAATACGAGCTGTCAATTGTCTTGAACGGAGAGAAACTCCACGGACCGGCAACTCTCTCACAGCTCGATTCAAATGGTAAATGGAAGCTTCAGTTATCGACCGAGGACTCTTCGGACTCCTGAGTCTCCTCCTGGAGGGACGCCGAATCCCGCGATTTTTCGAGCCGGCGCCCCTGAAATGTCAACGCGTTGTCTTCAATCTGGACAGACAGCATTTCAATCGGCCATGAAACCCCTTCGGCAGGAGAGATCGTGAAAGCTCCTTCAACATTAACTCTATCCTGTGGGGATGCTTGCCAGTCGATGTCCACTTGAGGGAGGACCGATCCATCCTCGTGCAGTTCCTGAAACGCCTCGTCGATCAACGTTTCCAGAGGCAGGGGAATCTGCCCGACCCTCGCCGACAGCACCTGCAGCGATAATTGATGGGGTGTCTCGATTTGCGGTCGAACAACGAAACTGACAACCCCCGAAAATTTTTCCGTGTCCAATCGGCATCCGAGCAGAATGCGATCCTCTTCAAAATGAATCCGGGGATCCGAAAGACCTTCTCTCTCCGCGTCCGGAAACAGTTTGGGAAATTCATACGCCAACCAGGCATTACATTCCCGATCGGTGAGAGTTTCCGTCCAGACCCGCTCATCCGCTTCCGTACTTTCGATCTCCTGAATCAGATTCTGAGTTCGTTCTTTCACCTCCACCGCAATCTCGGGAGTCACTTCGGGATCGTCGAGAGCCGCGCCATAGAACTCGGGGACGGATTGCGACGATTGCCAGAGGAGCCAGAAAGCGACTCCCAGAAGAACTCCGCCTCCCAGGAGCAAGAGGAGACAACGTCTCCTCCATTTACTCTTTTTCGGATGAGCGATCGAGTCATCATTCATAGTGAAAATCGTAGGGAGGGCCGCTCGAAGCGTCAATGGGGGTGACTTGGGTTTCCACGCGCGTCTCACTAAGATATCGGCCTGTCGTTTGATATTCCGTTCGCCAATTTCATGAAGTTCTCCGATTATGTCTGTTCGCACACGTTTCGCTCCCAGTCCCACAGGTTACATGCATATTGGCGGTATGAGAACGGCGTTATTCAACTGGCTTTATGCCCGCCGTCACAAAGGCCAGTTTGTTCTGCGCATCGACGACACCGATCAACAACGAAACCTCGACGAAGCACTCGGCCCGATTCTAAACGCCTTCAAATGGATGGGGATGGACTGGGACGAAGGACCAGAAGTCGGAGGAGATCACGGTCCGTACTTCCAATCGGAACGCTCGGAGCTGTATCAAAAGTCGCTCGCCAGACTTCTGGAAGCCGGTAAAGCCTATAAATGCTTCGATCCTCCCGAGGTGATTCAGGCCGATCGCGAAGCCGCCCAGGCGGAGAAAAAACAATACCTCAACATACGCCGCTCACTCGATCTGACCGCGGAGCAAATCGCCGAGTACGAAGCCGAGGGACGAAAGCCGGTGATCCGCTTTCTCGTACCGCGCGATGAGAAAATCACCTTTACCGATGCGGTACGGGGAGAGATGGAATTCGATGCCGGACTGATTTCCGACCCCGTAATCGCTCGCGCGGACGGGTCGCCCCTGTATAACTTCGCCACAACGGTCGATGACGCCGATCTGGAAATCACCCATGTGATTCGCGCGGAAGAACATCTCTCGAACACTCCTATTCAGATTTTGATCTACCAGGCGTTCGGCTGGGAGGTCCCCACGTTCGCCCACATTCCCTTCGTCGCGGCGCCGGGAACCAAAGAAAAATTGAGCAAACGAAAGCTCGACAAGTACCGCAAGAACCCGCAGTTCAAAAAAATGTTCGAAGCCGCCGATCGCATTTTCCCCCGCATCGGCCTGGGAGGCGAGGCGGGACTCGATCCCGTGATGGTGGAATACTACGAGAAAATCGGCTATCTCCCCGACGCCGTCTTCAATGCACTCGCTCGCATCGGTTGGTCGCTGGACGACAAAACCGAAATCATGTCGCGCGACACGATCGTAGAAAACTTTTCTCTGGAGCGTGTAGTCAAAAGTCCGGCGGGTCTCGATCCTGATAAACTGGACAGCCTGCAACAACACTGGATGGGCGAACTTTCTCTCGACGATAAAGCGGCGGGCTGCCTCCCGTATCTGGTCCAAGCCGGTCTCCTCTTTGAACCGGTTTCAGAAGAGAGCCGGCAGTTACTGAAACGAGTGCTCGAAGCGCTCGGAGACCGCGTTACCATCTTCGGCGACATTCTCGACGCGGATTACTTCTTCAAAGAGGAACTCCTCGAAAGCGATCTCGACGAAAAAGGATTTCGGAAGAAAGTGGCTAAAGGGGACGTCCCGCAATTGCTGGTGGAATTCTCAGAAACGCTGGAAAATCTGACTGATTGGACGGGTACAAATATTGAAGCGGCTCTGAAGGCGTTTGCAGACGAGAAAGAAATTTCCCCCGGCTTGATGATGCCGGCATTGCGGATCTGCGCGACGGGGCAGAGTTCCGGTCCCGAGATGTATCCGACGTTGGAACTGGTCGGCAAAGAGAAGTGTCTGACAAGAATCCGGTCTGCCGCGGAACGAGCCGCCGAGCAGGAGTAAGTCCTCTCGAGCCGACCGATCGCGAAATTCTCTTTACCCTGCATCCGGTAGAGCCGACGGATTCAGGAAAGCTCCGCCAACACCAGATCCCCCATCTCGACGGTGCTGACAAAGTCGCCGCCCGCCGCGATGTCTTTGGTGCGGTGTCCTGCTTTGATCACGGCATCGACGGCCGCTTCAATCGCGGAGGCTTCCTCCTCAAGTTGGAGAGAATGTCGCAGTAACATCGCCGAGGAGAGAATCGTTGCCAGCGGATTGGCGATACCCTGTCCCGCGATATCGGGAGCGGAACCGTGGATCGGTTCGTACAGTCCCGGTCCGTCTTCTCCGAGCGAGGCAGATGCCAGCAATCCCAGAGATCCCGGCAGCATCGACGCCTCGTCCGTCAGAATATCGCCGAACATATTCCCCGTGACCACGACGTCAAAGTCGCTAGGCCGGGAAATAAGGTGCATCGCCATTGCATCGACGAGTACGACTTCGTATTCGAGATCAGGGAATTCCTCTTTCACGATGCGTTCGGCGGTCTGTCGCCAGAGACGCGACACTTCGAGCACGTTCGCTTTATCGACGGAGGTCAGTTTACCGCGTCGTCCCTGAGCGGCTTTGGCCGCCAGACGAATCACCCGCTCCACCTCGCCGGTGTTGTAGGTCATGATGTTAAAGGCTTCTTCGCCCGAATCATGCGGCTTCCGTCCGGAATCACCAAAGTAGATGCCGCCCGTCAATTCGCGGACAAACAGAATGTCGGTCCCTTCGAGACGATCCCGCTTCAGCGGAGACGCATCGAGCAGATCGGAATGCGGGTTGATCGGCCGCAGATTGGCGAACAATCCCAGTTCTTTCCGAATCGCCAGCAACCCTTTTTCCGGTCGCGTTTTGGCAGTCGGATCGTCCCACTTTGGACCGCCGACTGCTCCTAACAGGATCGCATTCGCTCCCCGGCACGCTTCCAGAGTTTGCGGCGGCAGGGGATCACCGAACTCGTCAATCGCACAACCACCGATGGGGCAACTCTCGTACTCAAAGTCGTGCCCGAACTTATCGGCGACACGCTGCAAAACACGGTGAGCTTGAGACACGATTTCGGGGCCGATGCCGTCTCCCGGCAGTAAAACAATCTTGGCTTTCACGGAAGGACCTCAGCTAGCAAACGCGGTGAACTCGGAAACGATGGTCGAAATTGACTTGGACTGAATAAGTTACCGCTTGCTGCACGGATTCTCCAGTCCACCCGAAAAGTCCCCGCCAGCGTGCCCGGAATTCGTACTTCTCGTGAAATTTCCAGAACATTTTCAAAACGCGTGTCCGCCGCCGAGAATCTTTCGGATGAACGTGAGGATGACGAGATTTTCATCCAGGGAACAAATCACGAGGGAGTATCCGGCCCAAACCCGCCGGGTTGTTCGACGTCACCCATCATCTCGGAGTTCCAGCATGCGATCTGCGTTTTTTGCGACCGGTTTGTTTCTGTTTTTGTGGGGTTTTCTCTTTTTGTTGACTCAGCAAATCCAAATCCAGTTCCTCCACGAGTTATCACCGTTGTCCGGATGGTGGACGCTCTGGAGTGCCCGGCAGGGGGTCTTTTATCCGCCGGAGTGGGCAGGTTTCAGCCTCGGAAGTGCGGGAGCGCTGATGATGATCTACGCCGTCGCTCTTCCCCGCCGACAATTCGCGCGTCCCGCGATTTTCACGGTCGATCGCTGGCGGTCAGCAGGTCCTCTGGTAACGAGCCCGCTCTTAGAGAAAAACATTTAAGAAACTTCTCGTTCCGCACATAGAGCAAACCATGCGAGAGGACCGGCTGCGTAAAGCAATTCGGTTCGAGAACCGGCTCCTCGACCCAGGAAATCAATCGCGGTCCTTCACGTGACGGAGCCAACGAAAAAAGCTGCCCTTCCTGACTGAGCGCGATGACGTACTTTTCGCCGACCTGAATCGACATCGATCTCCGCAGCGTGTGTTCTCGATGCCAGGCCCAGAGCACTTCACCATTTTCGAGATCGATGCACCGCAGTTCGCAGGAAGTGAGTGGGGAAAACGCCAGCACGCGATCGTCCTGCAACAGGAGATTCGTGTACTGGCTTTCGAGACCTCCACGTCTCGTCGACCACACCGTTTCGTGTGAGCCGTCTGCCGACAATTGGAACAATCGAGCCCCCGGCCCCGGACCGAACGTAATCAGAACCCGGTCTTTCCCGACCAACAGCGGCGAGACCGCATTGATCCGTTCGCGACTGTTGCGGATTCCGAATTCCTCTTTCCAGAACACCTCTCCCGTCGCGGGATCGAGGCAGACCAGATTCATCTTCGTCAGTACCAGAACGAATCTCTGATCGCCGACGGTCGTCGCGACAGGCGTACAATACGACGCGAGTTCTTCCGTCGCGGTCCACAGCGTGTCCCCCGTCATTTTGTCCACGGCGATAATTCCGGAGGGTCCCCGTTGTCCACCCAAATTGATGATCAATCGATCGTCTTCCAGAAGCGGCGTGGCTCCGAATCCGTAGGGAAGTTCTTCCGGATCGTAATCCTGCTCCATATCGCGCGTCCAGATTCTGGAACCGTCATCCAGAGAGAGACAAAGCAACTGACAGGTCGCTCCCAGAACATAGATCCGATCATCGTCGATCACCGGTGTGGTGTAGGTTCCATCACTGTACTCGTAGAGATTCCGATAGCTGGCCGGCCAGGCCGTTTCCCAGAGCAGCTGTCCCCTTTCGGAGTCGTAGCACGTCGCCAGTTCCCAGTCATCCAGACGATGCAGGAGAATCAGTTTCCCCCGCGCGATGACCGGCTGACTGTACCCGCGACCGATTTTTATTTCCCACAGCAACTTAGGTCCGGCGGCGGGCCATAGGACATTCACCCATTCCTCAGGAGACCGACTGTTCCCGTCGGGACCGAACATCCTCGGCCAATCCGCCACTTTCTGAGCGTCTCGCGAACCGGTATTCAACTCTGATAACGTTTCCTGAGTCGCCTGTTCCTGGAGGGGAACGGAAGATTGATCCTGACAACCCGCCAGTAGCCCCGAGGTGATCAGGAAAAGAATTGCCAAATGTATTTTATTTAGGTGCATTCAGGCATTGTTCCCGAACCGCGTCCAGCCGGGGAGAGAAGAGAGACTTTCTTCATCGAAAATTGATGAAAGAAATACTTCGACTATCAGAGGAGACGGTTTCCTCAGCGGACAGAGTGAGAATCACTTTTTCCCCTTTGCCCGTTGGTCGGCGAAAAACTGTTGCAGGATCGATTTACAATCCTCGCGCAGCACGCCTCCCATCACCGTGCAGCGATGATTCAATCGCTCGTCCTCGGTGATCTGATACATTGAATGACAGGCTCCCGCTTTCGGATCCGTCGTGCCGTAGATCACCGTCGGTATCCGGGCCTGCACGATGGCTCCCGCGCACATCGGACACGGTTCGAGCGTCACATACAGCACGCAATCGAGGAGTCGCCAGGAACCGAGCGATTCCGCGGCCTGGGTGATGGCGATCATTTCGGCGTGGGCGGTGGGATCGTTGAGCGTCTCTCGCTGATTGTATCCTTCCGCGATAATACGTCCCTCGTGGACGATCACTGCTCCAACGGGAACTTCGTCCTGATCGTAGGCAATCTGCGCCTGCGCGAGTGCGAACCGCATCCATTGATTGTGCGGCTGCAGGATTTCGGGAGGCGTGAGGTCGGTCATGTGAACCAGTTTAGCGAAACCGTTTTATCAACGTAAGCGATGCCGTTTCTGTGTGTCGCGCTTGAGCATTACTCTCCCAATCTGGATACTGAGACACTCAACGAATCACCTACGGAGATACTGATGCAGCATCGAAAACTTCACGACGGACGCGACGACGGACTCACCCCTCTCGAAAGCCTCAACCTCGATGCGGTCGCTTCCTGCCGGGAGTTGATCGCCGCGATGTCCCGGACGGCGTTCGCGGGACGCAATCTCGGCGAAGCGTATGAGGTGTTGCTGGAGATGATTGACGATCGTGACGCCCGCGTTGTGATGACCATCACGGGGGCGATGACCGTCGCCAAGCAGGGAAAAATCGTCTGCGATCTGATCGACCGGGGCATCGTGCACGCGGTCGTGGCGACCGGAGCCCTCATGGCGCACGGTCTCACTGAATCGATCGGTTTAACCCACTACCGCTATAATCCTGAAGATGACGACACCACCCTGTTCGAGAAAGGGTACAACCGCATCTACGATACGCTGGAAATGGAAGAGAACCTCAACAGCGTCGAGGAGTTGATGACTTATGTCCTGACGAATACTGAGCCGGAGGGGGGCGTCTGGAGTTCGGCGCGTTTATGTCGCGAGATCGGAGCGATCCTGCATCAGAAAAACGAAGGACCGGGGATTCTGAAGAGCGCCTACGAGAAAAACGTTCCCGTCTTCATTCCCGCGTTTACGGATAGTGAACTGGGACTCGATGTCTCAACCTGGGCGATGAACAAACACCTGCAGGAGACCGGCAAGTCAGCCGCCGACCTCACTCCTGAGGAAATGTATCAGGTCGTCCCACCCTTTAATCCGTTTCTCGATTTGCAGGAATACGCTCGCTTCATCGGCTCCTCCGACCGAGTCGGGATTTTCACCATCGGCGGAGGCGTCCCGCGCAACTGGGCGCAACAAGTCGCTCCCTATTACGACATTACGAATCATCGAGTCGGCACGAACTTCAAAGTCCCCCGCTACCGTTACGGCGTTCGCATCTGCCCCGAACCGGTTCACTGGGGCGGCCTGTCCGGCTGCACCTATTCGGAAGGAGTCAGTTGGGGCAAGTTCATGCCGGTGAGTGAAGGAGGGCGGTACTCGGAAGTCTACTCCGATGCGACGGTTGTTCTTCCTCTGTTGGTCAAAGCGCTGTTTGAAGAACTCGACGGTCGGGAATAAACCGGAAAACTTTGGAAGTGATCAGTACCCCTCGCTATCGTCCTGTTCGACGATTTCTCCTTCCGAAGTGAGATCGAGGAAATCGATCGTCTGGCTACCAGGTTCGACGACGGCGGTGAGCTCCGAGTTGACATTGTATTGCGCCGGGACTTTTTCACCCGTCTCTCCCGAGCCCTCTCCGTCCGCACCGTATTCCCCTGATTCCATCCCCGCGGTGGAAATGGTGACCTGGTGTTTGCCGAGCATCACACCGGTCTCCCGCAAAGAATATTTCAGTTCGTAGAAGCCTTCCTCATCGGTGGTCCCAACCGATTGTCGAGCGGTTTCGTGGTCCTGCGGTCTAAAGGTAACAAGCGCGTTCTTGAGCGGCTTGCCGTCCATCTTGATGGTTCCGGTGACGTAGCCCATTTCGGGAGTATCGCTGGCCCCTCCACAGCCGGAAAGCATGATCAGGCTCCCCGCCATCAGGCAACAGAATCGTAGAAAATATGTATGTTTGGTCATTGAAGTCCGGTCCTTGCGCAAAGGATGTCTGTGTTTAGGAAGAGAAAACAAGCCGGACCGGCGCCATCGCCAGTCCGGCAGAAGGAGAATGTTGATCGGACATCGATCAACACGAATGTCTTCATCAGAAGTCGCCGGTTGGGAACCCGTCATTTCGACGGGCCAGACGTTGATAGACAGAAAACCATGACCACCTGTCATCGCCCGGTGTAAATATAGCCCAGGCAGCTCTCCCATTCGGCCCGCGATCAAGCGGATTGGAATCGATGTTCTCGCTGATGAAATGAACCGAGCCGTCTCCAAACAGGAACTGAGCTCCCCCCGTATGCATGGAGGCAAAGCCTTCGCCGCATCCTTTGTTGGCAGACCAGCTTGCCACCGGAGAATTGATCAGCGCCCGGGCATGGGCGGTGACGTACCAGATCCCGCGTCCCCCCGATCCGCGCGGATTCCGCACTCCAACCCAAGATCCGGAGCGGCAATTCGGTGTTTCCCGTTCACCTACGACAAACGTATTACTGGTGCCGTCAATGAAATCCCGAAACTTGACGCTACTGTTATGAAAGAACGCACCGTGCGTGTCGTTTCGGCTTTGAGGTTGATCGCGCGTCCCGCGGTTCGAGATATAGTTGGTGATCCCGGGCCGCCAATTTCCCAAGCCCCCCGCATTGGTGCCTTGCCCGCCTCCGAAGTGGCGATTCCGGTGAGCGATTCCTTCATTCGAATCGCTGGGACACATCATCACCGACAGTCGACTTTGCAAAAGTGTCTGAGCCTGCTGGGGCGTCAAATTGGGATTTTCTCCGGCGAGCGTTTTATCGAGATGATACCCGTTGACGTCGAGTTGATTGAACAGCGGAGCTTGATCGAGATACGGCAACAGAGAAACATGCCAGCCGTACGCTTCGACGCTACCTGACCCGCTCCAGTAATTGTTGGTGGTGTTTGGATCGTCGGGACGAGAATGTCGCCAGAAGTTGGCAGGCAAGCTCTTATAAGTATCGTGATAATTGTGTAACGCCAACCCGATCTGCTTCAGATTGTTCTTGCAGGAAGACCGCCGTGCCGCTTCGCGTGCCTGCTGAACCGCCGGTAATAGCAGGGCGACCAGAACCGCGATGATGGCGATCACCACCAGTAGTTCGATGAGAGTGAATCCCTTTTTCGTGCGTCGAAACATGTCAATCTCCTCAATGCGTGGAAAGAAAAAGCGAGCCGCCGAACGACGGCTATTCAAATATTTATTGAAGTGTGCGCTCCAAGTATTTTTAGAAATGAAATGGCATGAAAAACAATGCAGCGAAAACCGCCTGTGGCTGTTAAGCCACAGTCATGCACGTCAATATAAATTGATGGAGTTGTTTCGAGTTTGCCCATTCCGCGAGAGATTTGCGGACAAGATGGGATTTAAAATGCGGGCAACTTGATTGAGATTAGTAAAACGATCTGTGTACTTCAAACATTATTTTGAATATTTTGTGAATGTCTCTCCGTAAAATGTTGCGCACACGATACTTCAGTTTATTTTTTAATTATTTACCCCCCCAAAGCCCAGCAGGGGGAACCTCCTACGAAATCCCCTCATCATAAAAGACGAACCGCCGTTGGAGATTCGGGGCGGCCTGAAAGTCACGATGAAGTTCTGAAGCATGCTTCCCAATTTATTTTCCAGTTACCAGTCCAGCCATTTAAGAACGCGATGAACGACCAACTCCCCGTATTTGTCTTTGGAACGCTCCGTCACGGCCGCGAAAATCATCATCTCCTCGCGGGGCGGTTTGAGAGATTCCTCGTCGCTACACTCTCCGATTACCAGCGGGTTCCCAGTACGCACGGCTATCCGCTAATTGACGTTCGCGAAGGTGAGAGTGTGGAGGGAGAGCTCTACTTTCTTTCCGAGGAGACACGAAGGGAGACAATGATCGATCTCGATCATCTCGAAGGCCTGCCGCCGGGAGGGTTGGTGGGAGAATGGTACGAACGGGTAAAACGCGTTGTGGCGACGGAAGAAGGAGATTTTCTCGCCTGGGTCTATGTGAAACCGAGGGAGTAAGGAGACATCGCACGTTACTACATTTTCTTGAACCACTGATATTTTCACGGGTACGATAAAAAATCATACTCCGATCAATAGGCGATACCTATGAGAATCGTGTTGATTGTGATCTGTTGTATTGGTTCTTTGTCCGTCGCTCATGCCGAGGATGAAAAACTGATTCCCATTCACGCCTTTCGGAGGAAAACCGCCCCTGAGATGGTCTATACAATCGATACCGAGGAAATTGCCCGGCTGAAACGAACTGATGGCTGGGAGGATCGGGGAATTCTGGGGCTGGGCTCTGCGAAAGCGGGAGAGAACCTCATTAAGCTTCAGCGCGCTCACCGCGGACGTTGGCATGTCTTCTACACCAAGGCTCCCGCAAAACTCCCCACAGGAACCGAAGTGGAGGAATTCGATGTTTGGGTCTGGGAGACAGAGAGGGAGGATCTGGTTCCCGTCTACGGCACCAGCCTGCCTGATTGGCGCGACATGGTGTTCAGCACCGATAAAGCGAAGATCAAAGAGGCCGTAGAAGAATCGTGGAACGCCGCCAAAATCAAACGCCTCGATCACGGCGTGATGTTTTACGTCAAACCCGCGAAACCGAAAGAGTGAACTACCGGTCCAAGAGCGCCTTCGTTTCCGCGTCGCCAGAGACAATCTCGAAACCGAGATCGCGAACCATCTGGAAATCCATTTCGGCAGCCTGACCGGCGGTCGTCAGGTAATCGCTGACGAACATGGAATTCGCCGCGTAGAGACCAAACGGCTGCAAACTGCGAAGTTTGACTTCCCGTCCACCCGCGATGCGGATTTCGGTCGACGGATTCGACAAACGGAACAGACACAACGCCCGCAAGCAATCCTGCGGAGTGACGTTGTCCGAACCTTCGAGCGGCGTGCCGTCGATGTCGTTGAGGAAATTAACCGGAATCGATTCGACGCCCAGTTCCTTGAGTTCGAACGCGACATCAACCACGTCCTTATGTTCCTCGCCCATGCCGACGATCAGCCCGGCACACAGTTCGAGCCCAGCTTCTCGTGCAGTTCGTAGCGTGTCGAGGCGGTCTTCGTAAGAATGCGTGGTACAGATTTCTTCGTGATACCGCCGGGAAGTATTCAAGTTATGATTGATCCGATCGACGCCGGCCTCTTTGAGCGTCAAGGCTTGATCGGGGGATAGAATTCCGAGACAGGCGCAGATATGCAGGCCGAGCTCGTCCTTGATTTTTCTGACGGTATTCGCGACATGTTCGACTTCCCGATCGGTCGGTCCGCGACCGCTGGCGACGATACAATAAGTCCGCGAGTTGGCGGCAGCCGCGTTTCGAGCTCCTTCGAGCAGCTTCGCCTCGTTCTGCATCACGTACTTTTCGATGGGCGCATCGGAAACCTTGGATTGCGAGCAGTAGTTACAGTCTTCCGGGCAGAGGCCGCTTTTCGCGTTGCGCAGGTAGTACAAATGGACGGTTTTTCCGAAGTGCTGCCGACGGACGCGATAGGTCGCCGAGAGCAGATCGAGGAGTTCATCGTCGTCAGATGCCAACACGGCCAGCGCTTCATCGCGGGTCAATTCTTCTCCAGCGAGAATTTGAGTTGCGAGATTTTGCCAGCGGGAAGCAGAGGTGGAAGGATCGATTGTGGACGACATGGACAACTCCGGCTGTAAACGATGATTTGAAGTCCAAAGTGTAACGTCTGCCACGCCGCGATTACAGTCATCCCGCGCCGATAATCAGGGTTCTACCCGCGTCCAGATATGATCTTCCCCGTCGGGGTCGTCATCCGGCAGGCGGAGCGTCGTTTTATCGAGAATTTTGATCGGCTGAACGCGTTCCGCACCGTACATGCTGGTGAGGAGTTCCACCTTTCCTTTCGGTTCCCCACCGGTGGTTATCATCGTCAGAACCCCCTCTTCAATCGCCCATTCGATGTTAAATTGGAGCTGTTTGCCAAACAGTAGGCTCCACTTGCTAGCGAGTTCGACCGTCATCTCGGCAGTTCCGTCGGCATGGAGCGTTATGAATCGTCGCCCATTGCGTTCCATCTCCCAGCTCCCAACGAGCAATTGACGATATTCTTCGTCTGTCGGTCCTTCTTCGACCGGATCGACGAGTTCCGGCTCTGCCGCCAGCGTATTCAGCGGGGCTTTCCCCTCTTCTTCGCCGTAACCCCAAAGCACAACGATGGGCAGTGCCAGAATGACGAGCGGCAGCAAAACCTTCCACGATTTCCGGGAAGGAGCGACTGGCTCTTCGGAGGCAAGTTCTGTGGGGGAGGTATAGGATTCGCTCATAGCGATTGGAGAATTTCTGGAAACACCTTCGGAGGATTTAACCCATCGTACCCGCCATGGCGTGCCCATTGCGAGCCGCCCGGGCCGAGCGAAACTGCTGAGCGATCAATTGCACCGAGCCCTGTCCGAGCAGCCCCTCAAGGTCGCGCTGCAGGGATTCGCTGCAACTCACCTGCATACTGGCCGGCAACGACAGGACATACCTCGTCCACTCTCCCGAGGTTTCATCATTCGAATCGATATACAGCATCACGCTCGTTTTTCCCGGATACCGCTGCAAGATGTCCCGGATACGGGGCAGGCAATCGTCGGGATGCAGACCTTTCTGAATTTTGATCGCAATTTGGCGAGTGAACTGCTTCTCGGCTTCCTCCAACGTCAGCAACCGATTGACAACGACGTTCGGCTCCCGCCCGCGACGATCGATCCGTCCCTGAACGTAGAGGATGTCTTCCGATTCGAGTTTATCTCCCTGGCGGCTGAACTCTTCCGGCCAGATGATACAACGGACCGTCCCGGTTTCGTCTTCAAAGTCAAAGTTCGCAAACTTCGAATGTCCGTTGCGATTCGGTTTCTTCGAAGTCGATTTTTTGATGGAGGAAACCATCCCACTGATCAGGACGTCTTCCCCTTCATCCATATCTCCGATTTCATGGATGGTGTTTGAGCGGTATTTCCCGACTCGGTCAGCCTGCTCGGTGAGCGGATGCGACGTCAGATAGAAACCGAAAACCTCTTTTTCAAACGCCAGTTTCTGACTCTGATTCCAATCCGGCGTCTCCGGCAGCGTCACATTCTGGTCGTCGCCGTCCTCGCCCCCTTCTCCTTCGAGTTCACCGAACAGCGATTTCTGCCCGATCGCACGGTCTTTGTGGATTTTGGCTCCCGCTTGAATGGCTCGTTCGGCGGCCAGGAATAGTTGAGCCCGATTATCGCCCATGCAGTCGAGAGCCCCCGCTTTGATCAGGGTTTCGAGCGTCGAACGATTGAGCACTTTCGGATCGACCCGTTCGGTTAGATCGAAAATATTCCGGAACGGCCCGTTCGCTTCCCGCTCTTCGACGATCGTTTGGAGAGCCTGTTCACCGACCCCTTTGATGGCTCCCAATCCGAACACAATATCATCACCCGAAATATCAAACTCCACTTGCGCCCGGTTGATATCAGGCGGCAATACCTTCAATCCCATCCGGCGGGCATCATCGGCGTGTTCGTTAATGCGGTCGGAGGATTCCATCCCGCAAGACAACAGTGCCGCCATGAACTCTTTTGGATAGTGCGCCTTCAACCACGCCGTTTGATACGCCACCGCTCCGTAGGCCGTCGAGTGCGACTTATTAAAACCGTACCCGGCGAACTTCTTGATCAACTCGAACAACTCCTCGGCCAGTTTCTGATCGACGCCGCTTTTCTGAGCGCCGTCGATGTATTCCTGGTGGAAGGAGGCGATGATTTTCTCTTTTTTCTTACTGATCGCTTTAATGCAGCGATACGCGGCGGGAAGTTCGATCCCTCCCACGCGATTGAGAATCCGCATCACCTGTTCCTGATAGACCATCACGCCGTACGTCTCTTCGAGAATTTCGTCGACGATCGGATGGACCTTCGGCGTCGCCATGCGTCCGTGTTTCACTTCCACGTACGTCATCACCATCCCCCCCTCCAACGGACCGGGACGGTAAAGCGCCGAGGTGGCGATGATGTCGTGAAACTTGTCTGGTTTCATTTTCTGCAACAGGTCGCGCATCCCTCCCGACTCCAGCTGGAAGATCCCTTTCGTCTCGCCGCGCTGCAGGAGCGCGAACGTTGCGGGATCGTCGAGTGGGAAATTCAGCGGATCGATATCCTGCTGATCGGGGTGGTGTTTTTTGACGTTCTGGATCGCTTTGTCGAGAATGGTCAGGTTCCGCAAACCGAGAAAGTCCATCTTCAGCAAGCCGACCTCTTCGACCGTCGGACCGTCCCATTGCGTAATGATGTCCGTTTTTCCGGTGATCGTTTGCAGCGGAATGTATTTTGAAATCGGCTCATCGGCCACCACCACACCGGCAGCGTGAGTCCCGGCGGAGCGGGCCAGCCCTTCAATCTTCATCGCGAGGTCGAGCATCTCGGTGACTTGCGGATCGTTCTGATACGCTTCCATCAGTTCCGCAGATTCGTCGAGGGCTTCCTTCAATTTGATGTTCAGCGTGTCGGGAATCATTTTGCAGATCTCATCGACGCGCTTCAGATCGAGTCCCAACGCTCGGCTGACATCGCGAATCGCGTTCTTGGCCTTGAGCGTTCCAAACGTACCGATCTGCGCCACGTTGAATTCGCCATAGGTCTCCTTCGTGTAGTCGATCACCATCTGCCGACGATCGCGACAAAAGTCGATATCGATATCGGGCGGCTCGGAGCGACTCGGATCGAGAAATCGTTCGAACAGCAGATCGTATTCCAGCGGGCAGACGTGGCTGAAACCGAGCACGTACGCCACAATCGCTCCACACGCCGAGCCACGAGCCTGGCAGGGGATCTTGTTTTCCTGCGCGAAGCGGACGAAGTCCCACACAATCAGAAAATAACTCGCGTAACCCATTTTCTGGATCACTTCGAGCTCATAATCGAGACGGTCGAAATGTTTCTGTTCCGCGCTGTCGCCGTACCGCCACTCGATCCCCTGGAGACACAATTCCCGCAGATAATCGATATCGGTTTTCTGTTCCGGGGGACGAAACACGGGATAATGCTGCGGATTTTCTTCGAGTTGAATATCGACGCGATCCGCGATCTCCTGAGAACGTTTCACGGCCGCTTCGTGACCGGGAAAGGCCGCGTACATTTCTTCCGGCGTGCGGACGAACAACTCGTCGCTGTCCATCTTCATCCGCTTTTCGTCGTGAACCGTCGTGCGAGTATTCACGCACAACAGAATGTCGTGGGCGTGAGCGTCTTCCTGATTGAGGTAGTGGGCGTCGTTGGTCGCGACGAGCGGCAAGCCCATCGTGTTCGCGAGGTCGATCGTCCCTTCCGCGCAGAGCCGCTGAATCTCGAAACCGGCGTTCTGGATTTCCATGTAGAAGCGATCGCCGAAGACTTTCTCGTACCAGGCGGTCAACTCGCGGGCTTCCGTCATTTTGTCGCTGAGAAGTAACTGTGAAAGTTCTCCCGCCGCACATCCCGAGAGACAAATCAGTCCCTCGTTAAACTCTTCGAGCAGTTCCTTGTCGATTCTCGGCTTGTAATAGAAACCTTCCAGATACGCGATGGACGACATGTGCATCAGGTTCTCGAACCCTTTGCGATTCATCGCGAGGAGCGTCAGGTGATAGCTCGCTTCCTTCATCCGCGACGCACCGCTCCGGTCGGTTCGCTTTCCGGGAGCCATGTAGGCTTCGTACCCGATGATCGGATTGACGTCCTGATCCCGACAGGTGTTGTAAAACTCGATCGCCCCGTAGAGATTGCCGTGGTCGGTGATCGCCAGCGAATTCATGCCGGCCTGTTTCACTTTCTTGACCACTTCCGGGATACGATTGGCACCGTCCAGCAGCGAATAGTGTGTATGACAATGCAGGTGAGCAAAGGGGCGAGAGTCGCTCATGGGATCCTTCCGAAACTTCAAATCCTCGGGGCTTCGATGCCCGTTTCGTTGGCTGATAAGTGAGTGCGATGGATCCCATTCTAACGCCCCGAATTCAGAACGCCAGAGGCGATCCGCAGCACGGTTTCCCCTGCAAAAAAAGAACCTGGAAAACTCGTCGCCGCGCTCACCCTTGGTTTTGCAGGGCCATTTTCAGGCCGAGAATTTCTGGAATTTATCAGAATATTTTTCCCAGAACGGGTGGGGGTCCACCAGTAACACGGAATGACCGGCGGTCGTGAATTCTCGCAAAACGGATAGCAGCGAAGGCAGTTCCTCCGCCGCCAGTCCGATCGAAAGTTCTTCGATCAGCAGGAGCGTTTTCGTACCGCGAATTTTCGCCAGCGCGGCGGCTAGTCGAAGCCGTTGTCGTTCGCCGCGCGACAATTCCGTGAGCGACTGCCCGAGTCGCAGGTAACCGAGCTGCACCTGTTTCAGCAGTTGCAATCGTTTTTGCAGGCGATGATGCCCCTTGAACGTTCGGAAGGCCTGCTCCGCGGTGAGCTGGAAAATGTCGGGAAGCGTTAATCCCCGAAAGCGGATGTCATCGACGCGGGAATCGTACCGGCTCCCGCCGCACTCCGGGCACGGCAGTTCAAACTCGGGTAAAAAATCGAGTTCCACCGACACTCGCCCCGATCCCTCGCAGCGCGGACAACGAGTCCCCTCTTTTTTGTGCAGGCTGAAGTCGCCCGCTGTAACGTTCTGCTTCTTCGCGTCGTCCGTTTCCGCCAGCAACTGTCGCACGACGCCGAAGGCCTGGATCGCCGCCAGCACGGTTTGCCGAGGATGCGGCTTGCGCGTCTCATTCCCCAGGGAATGGACCTGCTCGAACTGTGTCAACCTGCCGGACTCCAACTCCTCCTGAATCGACGGTCGCAACACCTCCCGCAGAAAACCGATCGGTCGGGCTGCAAGCGGCCCGGACAAAACCGTGATCCCTCCCCAGGCAATCTCCAACGCTGTGTCCAGCATCCAGGGCCAGTCGAGCTTGTCGAGCCGTCCGGTTTCGCATTCGCGGTCGGGGGGCTTGATCGGATCGGCGTTCGTTGAGGATTCATCAACAATCCGCCCTCCCTGATCGCCCGCTCCCGGTCCCAATCTTAGAATCTGGTCGAGTTTCAGATGAGAACTTCTCAAGACCGCTTCATCGTCGGCTTGGACCAGACAAACGCCAGCCCCATGACTCAGGATCGATTCAACAACCCCATCAATTTTGCTCCAAGCCGATTCCGGATGCCCCGAGTAAGGTTCCTCCAGGAGATACAACGCGCCCGCCAGCGGATCGACGGCGGCCTGACACAGCGCCAGTGTGGTCCGCTCAGTGGACGAGAGACTCGCAATCTCGGTTGCCAACGGAAAGTTGGCAAACCCCAGTTCCTGCAACGCTTCCATCCGCGACCGTAATTCGTCCCGAGAAAGAGATTCGACCATACGCGATGCAATCCAGTCCGCCAACTGCCGAACCGTCATCTGATGCAGTTCGGGCAGAGACGCCCCTTCGAGTCGATACGCGCGGGCGTCGGCATTCAATCGCGTCCCGTCACACGCCTCGCACACCTTGGTCTCTTTCCGGGATTTCACCCACCCACGCCCTCGGCACGTCGCACACGCGCCAGACGGCGAGGTCCAGCGAAACAAGCTCGGCTCCGGATCCAATATCGATCGACCACACTGGAGACAATCGCGTTCCCGACTGAAAACTCGCCTCCACCAGTCTTGACCATCGAGAGACGTTGCCTCCCAACCCTCCTGTCCGACGATCTCCTCAGTGAAGAGGACGCAACGCCCTCGTCCCGCGCGTTGGCATAATTCGAGTGATTCGCGGACGCGGCTTTTGTTCGTCGAGCCGATTTTGATTCGATCGACGAGCACGGTGCATTCCTCGATGGCGGGAACATCGGCCAGATCAGCGAGCGCGATCACCTTCCCCTCGTGAACCACACGCTGAAATCCCGCCACCTGCAACCAGTCCACCGCTTCCTGACCGGACATCTGCTGCTGGAGAGGAAATCCGATCTGCGCCCGCGTCCCGTCGGGGATTTCAGCAAGCGCTTCAAGGATCTCTTCCACCTGCCAGACCCGGACCTCCGCTCCGCAATCGGGACAAATACATTCCGCGCCCGAGGCAAACATCATTTGCAGAATACCGATCAGCCCCGCTTCCGTTCCCAGTGTGTTGCGCGGACCGGAAGCCGGAGTATCGGGACGTACCGCCACTGTCAGTGGAAGATTCTGAGCCTCATCCAGTTGCGGAGGCGCAATGTGATCGAAGCGGCGACGTTCGGACGTCGAAAGTGATTCCAGATACCGTCGGCGACTCTCCGCGTGAAGCGTGGCAAAGGCGAGCGAACTCTTGCCCGCTCCGGAAGGACCGGTAATCAGCGTCAGGCCGAGAGCGGGGATCGAGACGTTCAAGTCGCGCAGGTTATGCTGCCGACATCCCGATAATTGAATCATTTCCGCCGAGGACACGCTTCGCTCTCCAAACAGTCCGGACTTCGCCGTCTGTATTGTTGAGAGACGTTCGTCGCAAATCCACTCTGCAAGCCGCACCTCGTGAATTTCACCATCGGCGGGCAGCCGTCAATCTCTCAGGCGGCGTCGGGGAAGGAGATCCGTCCCGAAGGAGGAAACGGCAACACCCAGTCGAGCGGTTCGTCAAGACGATACTGCATCCGATAGGCGTCTTCGTCCGTATCTTCGTAATGTTCGCGGATCACTTCGGTGGCTTTGAAATGATGACGTTGGAAAAAGAGCTGCGCTGGGAGGTTCGTTTCGCGAACTTCGAGTTCGATTTCCTCGCGACGTTGCTGAGCCAGCTTGTCGATCAGACGTTGAATCATCTGAGTCCCGACCGAACGATGCCGCATGTTGGGATCGACGGCAAAATTGAGAATGCGGAGCTTGGACTTGTGCAGCTCGTAAATCATGAAACCGACAATCTGCTGGTTGCATTCCGCCACCATACCGATGCAGTTCCGCTGCCGCAGATGTTCCAGAAAGTGCTCCTCGCTCCAGGCAAACTCGAAGCTGCGCTGTTCGATATCGATGACTTCCTGCATATCGCGGCGAATCAGCCAGCGAATCTGAACTTTGAGCTGATGATCCTGTGTTTGTCCGTAACTCACGGCGAGCCTCCTTGCCCGTTATTCAAACTCTAGTATCTATTGCCCTGACGATGCGTCGAAAGAACCGATGCTTGAAGGAACACCCGATCGATGGGACGTTCATCGGGTAGTCGGCGAGCTTATCACAGGTTGGGAATTTGGGGGAGGTGAATTCTGAAAAAAATCCAAACCGGTTCCCATTTCTACAATTTCTACAAAGTGTGCTCAGTCATCCCTTGTGAAATATCAGACAGGCTGCTCACAACTTCCCTCCTTACCAAAGGGGGGATCGAGGGGGGATGACATTTTCAGGGAGTCGTTCCACTACCCTTTCGGTGGGATCTCGGAGACACAATGTTGAAACGTCAGACGGTTGATGACGCTCTTAACGCCGGAAACAGTCGCCGCAATGCGGCAGATTTCCTCGCCGTCAGATGGCTCACCGTCCACAACTCCCTGTAAACAGATGCCATCGCGGGTGCGATGCACCACTAGCGAATGAAAATGACAATTCATTTGGGTCAGCAATAATCGTCGCACATCCAACTCGGTCGTGTGCGGCAGTGAGAAATGAGAATCGGACGATCGATCGATCCCCGATGCCTGGGCCACTTTCTTTTTTTGAGCAGATTGTATCGCGGGTCTCATGGAAGCGCTCCTTTGATGTGAGTGAATTCTCCTTAATCCCTCGGGGGCGAGACAGATCACTAACCCCGGATCTCACGGACTGCTAGCATCTATCTTACCAAACAGGATAAAAATGCGAGATCAATCTTCCTGAGACACCTTGTTTCCACGAAAAAATGCCCTGACTTTGTGTACGAAATTCCTTTCGTTTCACTGAGGGCGGCTGGTCGCCGGTCTGCGAGCCGGCGCCGGGCAGCAATCGAGCGGGCAGACGTCGTGATTCGCTTCAAACTGACCGATCGCTTTGCGGGTTTTCACCTCTCCCAAGCGTTCCTGGATCAATTCGACCAGCATCCCGACGAATTTTGGGTGCGTCCCGACGGTCGCCGCCCGTTGCATCTTCAGGCCCACTTCCGCGCAAACTTCCTGGGCTTCCTCGTCGAGGTCGAACATCACTTCCATATGGTCGGACAGAAATCCAATCGGCAACACAACTACATTCTTCACCTCGCCGCCTGCAAACTCTTTCAGATAATCGCACACATCCGGTTCCAGCCACGGATCCTGCGGACGACCGCTGCGGCTCTGATAAACCAGCTTCCAGTCCTCCGGACCGAGACCGACCGCCTCCGCCACCAGTCGCGACGCTTCCTGAAGCTGCTGTTCGTAGTTGCAACTATCGGCCATCGAATTCGGAATGCTGTGAGCGGTCAGCACCAGATGGTAAGGTTCGCCCCCGAACGCTTCCGCCGCTTCACGGACGTGGTCGGCGTTCGCTTTGATAAAAGCGGGGTGATTGTAAAACACGCGGATTTTATCGAACTGCGACGCTTCCCAGCCGCTCGCTTCGCCGGCTCGATACATATCCTCTCGATACTGTAGGCAACTCGAATAAGAGGAATACGCCGCCAGCACCAGTCCCAGCACCTTTTCGACGCCGTCCGCTTTCATCTGCGCAACGGTATCTTCCAGCATCGGATGCCAGTTCCGATTCCCCCAGTAGACCGGCAGCGTCACTCCCGCGTCGCGCAACGCCGGTTTCAGAACCTCGAGCAGATCGCGCACCTGCTGATTGATGGGGCTCACGCCGTCGTAGTGATAGTAATGCTCGGCGACCTCTTCGAGCCGTTCGCGGGGAATGTTCCGTCCGCGGGTGACGTTTTCGAGAAACGGCATCACATCTTCTTTTTTTTCGGGTCCGCCGAATCCCACCACGAGGATGGCGTCGTAATTGTCCGTCTGGGTGTCTGTCACGGCTGTTTTGTGCCTTTCAATACGATCCTGGATGCTGACCTCTGATTATTGGCAGTTCCTCCGGGAATTCAAACCGAATTGCCGACCCGACCGAGAGGGAATGAAATCCGTCGTCCATTTCCCGCCGTTTTAACCATCCCCCCAGCGGTAGCTGTGACGCCGTTCCAACTTCCCGATAATCGACCAATCAACATAGCCCTGGAGCGCAAGCTCCGGGTGACTGGACAATCATAATAGTTCTGGAGCAGGAGCGAGCCAACGAAACCGCGGAGCGATTCGAGAGGAAGAGGGGTGGCGGGTGCGCTCTGCGCAAGCAGAAGCACCCGATGTGTGAATCAGTGGTTTTCTCACGGGGGCTTTCGCCGACGCGAAGCGCCCGCCGCCACCCTCCTCTCCTTCCGCGAAATCGGCGTCATCCGCGGTCTCTCAATTTGGGATTTTTGAATTTTGATTTTGGAACAGTGCCTGGCCTCTTGTGCTCACGCACCCCGTTTGACGATCAAACGGGGCTACCCGGCTTCGTGTCAATGTTTGACAACAAACCGGCGTTAGGTAGAGAGAGTTCGATCTTTGGAAATTTGAGTTTTGTTAGTTGTGATTGGTCAGTGGTCAGTTGCGGTTTGCTGTGTGCGCGACAACTGACTACGGACAACGAACCACGGACAAACGACTGTGGTG
>JABURQ010000013.1 GCA_014762625.1 Planctomycetaceae bacterium
AGATGTGGAGAAGAGACAGGAACTGTATAAGATCATAATTGTAATTTGCTTGGTTCAGTTCATTTTGCGTCATTTCTAAATAATTCTTCGCTCTCTCGAACTCTTTTTTCTTTAATGAATATTCCTGCCCACTTTCTGGCTGATTCTGAGGATTATTTACCCCCCCTGACTTCCCGCCCAATTGACCTTCAAGGAACTGTAATTCCTGCTGGACCTTCTCATAATTCTGCTCTGCCTGATTCAAATCATTTGCTGCTGTTGTTCTTTCCTTGCAGATTTTATTACTCATCTCAGCAAATTCTCTTCCCGTAAACACCCACACTTTTATAAAGTTGCGATACTCCGACTCGAATCTAACTTTCGGACTAGATTCCAATTGCTCGGTCAGTTGGGTCATTTTCTGTGAAAATCTCTTATAAGTCTCGACGTCATTGCTCTCGACGGCGGCGATTTCCGCGGATTCATTCATCATCTCCATCATTCGGATGTATTGATGCGCCATAGGGTTCTGAAAAACAGCTTTCTGTTTTAAGTGGCTCAGTCGCTGGTTGCATGTTTGTAGATTCAGCTCCTGCTGTAGAAGTCTCAGCTGTTCTTCGTCGGACAATATGACTTGAGAAGATATGGGCGTTGAATGAGCTGCCCCCTTTGGCTCCTGTCCCAGATTGCCGATTGTGGTGGAATTTAGTACAAAACCGGCGCCGGCATTCTGACCGCCGACCTGCTGATTGGTTTGTTGCTGCATTCTGTTTTGGGCGAGACCGCTTCCGCCCGGTTCTGTTTGGAACTGCGATACAGTGCCTCCGGGACCCGAGTGAGGTGTAAAATCCTGGATCTGGCCTGCTGGTAAATCAGCAGATCCCTGTAGAGGTGGTTGAGCGCGACCTGATGGCATGTCTGACTCCCGGTTGATTGTGGATACGGGTTCGTTGAAGTTCGAGATTCGGCCAGTCGTAGGCGGATGACGACCGAGAAAAAAACAGTCGTCCACGCAAGGTACGTCTCGCATCAAGAAACCTTACAATCATCGCGGCAATTTCGCGAAAAAAGCAGGAGCGGTGGAGAGTCTGTGAGTACGACGTGAAAGTAGTACGATGACGGCAACATGACCTCCGCAAACCCTGGCGGCGTGGAAGGAAGTTGAGCTGGGTGATTACCAACGTGCTTCCGCTGTTGAAAAAGATTCCGCTCGTTATCCGCCCCCCTCATCGAATCCGTCTCGCGGAGCGGGAGTACTTAGTGTCGCGGACGTACTTGGTGATCGTCGCGTTTTTGAGCGTCTCATCAAACTTCCAGATGTAGATAGCTCCCTCCGATCCTCGCCCGCCCGTTAACGCTGTCTTCTCATCGGTCACAACCCAGTTCCCCGTCCGGTTCAGCCTATTGGTGGTCTTCATCTCGGGCATAAACTGCTGCCAGTCTCCCTTTCCCAGATCCCATGTGGAATCGGTGAGCGACTTGCGAAGCGGGTCCACACCTTTCGCTGTCTCGCTAGTTGTCTTTTGAGAAGAGCGACTTGCGGCACGTTCGTACTTGTTGTCCCGATTGTACTTCCAGATAATCGCCTGCCGACGTCGCCCGTCAAACTTCCAGACATAAATCGCACCTTGATCGCCGCGTCCACCAGTCAAGGCCGTCTTTTCATCGGTGACGACCCAATTTCCCGTGCGGTTCAGCCGATTGTTGGTCTTCATGTCAGGCAGGAATTGTTGCCATTCTCCTTTTCCAAGGTCCCATCGGGAACGAGTGAGTGCCTTCTCCAGTTCTGCGATCTCTTGACCGATGGTTTGACTCTCCTCGGACTTTGAGGCTTCCTGAGCTGAAACGAATCCGATCCCGAAGAGAAATGTCATCGCGGCAAACGAGAAGTTTGAAAGAAGAGAATATTTCATAGCGATCCTCCGAGTTTAATGGTGGAGTGAGCACCTGCCGCTGTCTGGAAGGGTATGGAGATTGAATTTGCATAGTATCACAAATATATGCGATCAGTTATCGAAAAATCGCGGAGGCGGTCGCCCGTCATCGCGTCACCAACTGGACGCTGCGTAAAAACGCGAGTAACGACCGCCGACACAACCAGCTCGAATTTCCCGAATGGAACGTCAACGGCATCAGCCCGGTTCCCGGAATCGAACGAACGATCCACGCCAAATCTCTCCCTGCTTATCTGGGAGAAGTCGGCTATCGAACCATTCACGTCGGGAAAGCTCATTTCGGTGCCGTGGGGACACCCGCCGCCGATCCACGAGCCATCGGTTTCGACGTTAATATCGCCGGTCATCCCGCCGGGGGACCGGGAAGTTTTCTCGGCACGCAGAACTTCAGCGCCGCCTGGCGAAACGGAGACCGCATCTGGGATGTGCCGGGTCTGGAAAAATATCACGGCGAAGAGATCTTCCTGACGGAAGCGTTGACGCGGGAAGCGAACGCGGCCGTCGATCGAGCGGTGAACGACGGCAAACCGTTCTTCCTCTATATGTCCCACTACGCGGTACACGTTCCTTACGCCGTCGATCGTCGCTTCTACGAGACCTACAAAGAAATGGGACTCGATCATACCGAAGCGATGTACGCCGCCATGGTGGAAGGCATGGATCAATCGCTGGGCGACATTCTGGCCAATGTGGAACGGCATGGATTGACGGACGAGACGGTGGTCCTGTTCATGTCGGATAATGGAGGCTTAAGCGCCCACGGGCGAGGTGGAAAACCTCACACTCACAACAAGCCGTTATCGAGCGGGAAAGGTTCCGCTCACGAGGGAGGAGTCCGCGTCCCGATGTTGGCCAAGTGGCCGGGCGTAACTCCCGCCGGTTCGACCTGTGAGCAGCCGGTGATCATTGAAGACTTTTTCACGACGATTCTCGACATCGCCGGCGTAAGAGAGATCGACCAAATCGGAGGCATCGTAGACGGTCAGAGCTTCCTGCCGTTCTTGAAAGGCTGCACAGTGACCACCGGCCCCAAGCGTCCTCTCTATTGGCATTTCCCCAATAACTGGGGACCAAAGGGACCGGGAATCGGAGCCTCCAGTGCGATTCTTCAGGGAGACTGGAAGCTGATCTATTACCACCTCGACCAGCGTTACGAACTATTCAATCTCGCCGATGATCTCGGAGAAACCCACAATCTCGCTGCCGCTCGACCGGAGATCAGAAAACGACTCGCGCAACAACTCGGCGATTATCTGCAATCGATCGACGCCCAAATGCCGACGTTGAAAGCGACCGGTCAGAAGGTGCCGTATCCGGGAGAGTAAGAACATTCACCCGACGTGGAAGAATTTGCGGCCGCGGTTATTACAGATTGCAGCGGCTTTCCGCAGCCAGTCAGAACGCTACAGTTAAGTTGGATGTGCTCTAAATTTACTGAGCCAGTTTGAGCATCATTCGGAGGCGATCGACGCGGGCGGTTTTGGCGTCCTGGTCGGCTTCGGTCGTGGCGACCTTTTCGGTGAGTTCCGACAGTTCCGACTTCAGGGCTTCTTTGTCGATCGCATGGAGAGGGAGTGCGTCGTTCGTGAGAATCGAAACCACTTGCCCTTTGACTTGTGCGAACCCGCCATCGATGTAGAACGATTTTTCGCCGGACGAAGATTTGATGACGAGCTCGCCGAAGCCGAGCCGTCCGACCATCGGCGCGCGTGACGGATAGATCCCCACAAGTCCGTCGAACAGAGGAAACTTTAATGAGTCCGCCGGTTCGTCGAGCAGGGTCTTTTCCGGGGTGACCAGCACCAGTTGGAGTTTTCCGTCAGCCATATCTGTATTCGCTAGTTACTAGTTTCTAATTTCTAGTCACTCAGTCTCTCTACTCTTCCGCGGCCATCTTTTTGGCTTGCTCTTCGGCTTCCTGCACGCCACCGACGTACATGAACGCCGACTCGGGGAGGTGGTCCCATTTGCCGTCGCAGATTTCTTCGAACGAAGTAATCGTCTCTTCCAGCGGAGTAATCTTACCCGGCTTGCCGGTGAACACCTCGGCGACGAGGAACGGCTGCGAGAGGAAACGTTCGATACGGCGGGCGCGAGCCACGACCTGTTTATCTTCTTCGGACAGTTCGTCGACACCGAGAATCGCGATGATGTCCTGCAGTTCGCGGTAACGTTGCAGGATGGTCTGCACGCGACGTGCGACGTTGTAGTGTCGTTCTCCCACATATTGCGGGTCGAGAATACGGGAGGACGAAGCGAGCGGGTCGATCGCCGGGTAAATCCCTTTTTCCGAAATGGATCGTTCGAGGTAAATGAACGCGTCCAGGTGGGAGAACGCGGTCGCCGGTGCGGGGTCGGTCGGGTCGTCCGCCGGCACGTAAACGGCCTGCACGGAGGTGATCGCACCGCTTTTCGTCGAGGTGATTCGTTCCTGGAGCTCTCCCTGCTCGGTTCCGAGCGTCGGTTGGTAACCGACCGCAGACGGCATCCGTCCGAGGAGGGCCGACACTTCCGAACCGGCCTGCGAGAAGCGGAAGATGTTATCGACGAACAGCAGAGTATCGGTACCGGTCGTATCGCGGAACCATTCGGCCATCGTCAGCGCCGACAACGCCACGCGGAGACGAGCACCGGGGGGTTCGTTCATCTGACCGAACACCATACAGGTTTGTTCGATGACGGAACGTCCAGTATCGCCGATCTTGGTTTCCTGCATCTCGAGCCAGAGGTCGTTTCCTTCGCGGGTTCGTTCACCCACACCGGCGAACACCGAGTAACCCCCGTGAGCCGAGGCGATACGCGCGATCAACTCAGTCAGAATCACGGTCTTTCCGAGACCCGCCCCACCGAACAGTCCGGCTTTACCACCGCGGACGAACGGAGTCAGCAGGTCAACCACTTTGATTCCGGTCTCGAACAATTCGGTCTTCGGCGAGAGATTTTCCAGCAACGGCGGCTGGCGGTGAATCGGCCACTTTTCTTCGGTGTTGACCGGTCCGCGACCGTCGATTTCCTCTCCCAGCACGTTAAACACGCGACCGAGCGATTCTTTTCCGACCGGAACGGAAACCGGTGCACCGGTATCGACCGCGTCCATGCCGCGGGTCATCCCGTCGGTGCCCCCCAGCGCGACGCAGCGAACGCGTCCGCCACCGAGGTGTTGCTGGACTTCCCCGGTCACTTTGACGTGGACCCCTTTGATCTCGCTATCGACGATCAGGGCGTTGTAAATTTCGGGAAGTTTGTCAGGAGGGAACTCGGCGTCAAAGGTCGAGCCGATCACCTGAGAAATTTTTCCGACGTTTTGGGTTGCTGTATCTGTGGCCATCGTGTTCTTCTCGATTGTTGAAGTAAGGCTGATGGAGTGATGTTGTAATAACGATTATTCGAGAGCCGCCGCACCGCCGATGATCTCGGAAAGTTCCGAAGTAATCTGCGATTGACGGGCTCGGTTGTATTTTTGTGACAGGTCGCGAATCATTTCGCCCGCGTTTTCGGTGGCCCCCTTCATGGCGACCATTCGGGCGATTTGCTCGCTGACGGCGGCGTCGAGGAAGCACTTGAAGAGTCGGGCCTTGAAGGCGGCGGGAACAATCTCTTCCAGAATTTCCTGTGCGGACGGCAGGAATTCGTAATCGACATTCCGGCCCTCGTCGTCTGTTTCGTCTCCCTCCTCGGTCATCAAATCACCGATCGGGAGTAATGTTTCCAGAACGGCGGTCTGCTTACCGGCGGATTCAAACTTGGTATAGGCGACTTCGACGCGATCGATTTCCCCGCTGATGAAACCGTCGATATATCGCTGGGCGATCGGTTCGATTTCGGAGAACTTCGGTTGGTCTTCAAAATGCGTATAAGCCCGTTCGAATTCGTATCCCTGAAATTTCAGAAACGCGATCCCCCGTTTCCCGGCAACTTCGAGTTCCAGCGTTTGCTCTTCGTTCTGACGCAGTTCCTTCAGTCGGGGAACCGCCTGACGCAGGACACCGCCGTTATACCCGCCGCACAGACCCCGATTTGAGGTCAGGACGAGCAGATTGACGTGTTTGGGATTGTCGCGCTGTTCGAGGAGCGGATGCGAGAATTTGAGGTCCACCTGCGAGAGGTCGGCGACGATCTCGGAAATCTTTTTCGTATAAGCGGCGGCTTCCGTCGCGCGGTCCATGGCTTTCTTGAATCGCGCGGTGGCGATCAATTCCATAGTCCGGGTGATTTTCCGGATGTTCTTGACTGATTTCAGTCGTTTGACAAGTGCCCGGGCGTTGGCCATAGGAAAAACAATTTCAAAAGGTGAAACAAATAAACTCAGTAACTCTCAGGAGCAGGCGGCGATTACTCGGCCGCCTCGTCTCCCAACTCTTTCACAAAGCGATCCTGGAATTCCACCAGAGCAGCTTTCAGCTTTTCGATCAGTTCGTCGGAAAGAGCTTCCGTTTCGATGATCTCGTTGCGGACTTCCGATTTCTCCTGACGCATGAACTCCAGCAGTCCCTTCTCGGCTTCCGCCACCTTATTGACGGGAACCTTATCGAAGTAGCCGTTAGTTCCGGCGTAAATACTGACAACCTGATCGGCGAAGTGGAGCGGTTCGTACTGCGGTTGCTTGAGCAGTTCGACCATGCGGTAGCCGCGATCGAGTCGGGATTGAGTCGCTTTGTCGAGGTCGGTTCCGAGTTGGGCGAAGGCTTCCAGCTCACGGAAGGAAGCGAGGTCGAGTCGCAGTGAGCCGGCGACTTTCTTCATCGCTTTCGTCTGGGCGTTACCACCCACGCGAGAGACCGAAATACCGACGTTAATGGCGGGTCGAACCCCTTTGAAGAAGAGGTCCGGCTCGAGGTAAATCTGGCCGTCCGTAATCGAAATCACGTTCGTCGGAATGTACGCCGAAACTTCCCCTTCGAGCGTCTCGATGATCGGCAACGCGGTCATCGAACCGGCACCGAGCTCGTCGCTCAATTTGGCGGAACGTTCGAGCAATCGGCTGTGACAGTAAAACACGTCTCCCGGATACGCTTCGCGTCCCGGCGGACGACGCATCAACAGCGACAACTGGCGATAGGCCTGGGCCTGTTTCGACAGGTCGTCGTAAACCACCAGCGTGTGCTTGCCCTGATACATGAAGTGCTCGGCCATCGCGGCACCCGCGTAAGGGGCGATGTACTGCAACGGAGCCGGGTCGGACGCCGTCGAGGAGACGACGATGGTGTAATCCATCGCTCCGTGCTCTTTGAGCGTTTCCACCACACCCGCCACCGAACCGGCACGCTGACCGCAAGCGACGTAAACGCAGATCACGCCTGTCTCTTTCTGGTTCAGAATGGTATCGAGAGCGACGGCGGTTTTACCGGTCTTGCGGTCGCCGATGATCAGTTCGCGTTGTCCGCGACCGATCGGCGTCATGGCGTCGACTGCCTTGATCCCGGTTTGCAGCGGCTGTTTCACCGGCTGACGACCGGCCACACCCGGAGCATCGGTTTCCAGAGGACGCCGTTCCGAAGTGACGATCGGGCCTTCCCCGTCGAGCGGGTTCCCGAGGGGATCGACCACACGCCCGATGAGCGAATCGCCCACCGGCAGGGAGAGCAGTTCTCCCGTGGTCTTGACTTCATCCCCTTCGGCGATGTCCAGGTAGTCACCGAGAATGATCACCCCGACGGAGTTCTCTTCCAGGTTGAAGACCAGTCCATTCACGCCGTTGGAAAACTCGACCATTTCACCAGACATTGCCGATGCGAGTCCATAGCAGCGCGCGATACCATCGCCCACTTCCAGAACCCGACCAACTTCGCTGGCCTGGATCTCGCCGCGAAAGTCCTCAATCTCCTTCTGGATGACTGAAGCGATCTCGTCCGCTTTGAATTTCATTGAGGCTCCTCTGTCGCATTCTCTCTCGGAGTTGTTTCATGCGTGTCCTCACCGAAGAATCGTAAACCGTGTCACCGACACGAACCACGATGCCTCCGACGAGAGACGGGTCAACGCTCGATTCGATAATCGGATCGAACGGTAGTTTTTCGGATAGTTGCTGCCGGATACGCTCTTTTTGCTCGTCCGACAATTCCGTCGCGGAGGTCACCTGCACCCGTTTCTTGCCTTGTCGAATCTCGTGATTGAGTTTCGACTCCCGCAAGATCAGCGGCAACAGGTCGAGCCGGTCCTTACTGGCCAGCACGCGCAGGAAATTTGTAAACAGTTCGGACCCGTAAGGGGCCACGACCCGTTCGATCAGCTTCAATTTGTCGTCCCGATTACCGACGGAGGAACAGAAGAACGACGCGAAGTCGGGGTTACTGTCCAACACATCGACCAGGAAAGACTCGAACTCTTCCAGCACCGCATCCACACCCACCGATTGAGCCGCGCCGACAAACGCTTCCGCGTACATCTTGGCGATGGCTAACGTGCTGGGATCTTCCATCACGCTGGGGATATGGTTGTTGGGGAGGTCCTCAGTGGACATACCGGTCGAACTTTCTGACTTTCTGGGAGGTCACGTGAACTCGACGAGAGTTCTTATTGACCTGAAAACTGGGATAACGCTTCGTCGATCAAACGATTTTGATCGTCTCCATCAAGACTCCGGCCGATCACATGTTCGGTGGCGGCTGCCACCTGTGACGACATCGTGTCAAACAGTTCCTTCAAAGCCGCATCCCGAGAACGCTCGATTTCGTGAACCGCGCGGTCCTGAGTTGCTTTGGCTTCTTTTTGAGCCTGTTCGATGATGTCGTTTTTCGTGTGCTCGGCGTCCCGCCTGGCTTCATCGATGATCGCTTTGACTTCATCCTGGACCGCATCGAGTTTGGCCGCATGCTCTTTGAGCATTTTCTCGGCCTGTATTCGGGCAGCTTCCGCCTCCGCCAACTGATTCCGGAATTTGGCTTCGCGATTGTCGAGGCCGTCAATCAACGGTCCCCAGGCAAACGTCTTCAGCACCAGAATCAGCAATCCGAAGGAAATGAACGACCACAGCGCTAAGTCAGCTCGGAACGAAAGCGGCGGACCGCTTGGATGTTCCTCACCATGATGATCACCTTCCGCTTCCGCGTGATCATCGTGCTCGCCTGCGGGATGTTCGTCATCACCGTGCTCGCCCGACTCTTCGCCTTCTCCCTCGGTCGGTTCCTCTTCAGTCGCTTCCTGTTCGGCAGCCGGTTCTTCATCGGCAGCCCACAGGGAGGACGTAAACGGACCGGCTGAGAGCAGGCACAACCAGGCAAACATCGAACAGAAGATGAGGTGAGATCGATTCATCATCGGTCAGCTTTCTACGGGAAAGAGACGAGTCGTGTTTTCGCGACCGGAATTATCCAGCCGGAGTACCAGCGTTGTTGATGATACAGACGATCAATGCAAAGAGGGTCACCCCTTCGATCAAAGCCGCTGCAATCAGCATCGCGGTCTGAATCTGGCCAGCAACTTCCGGTTGACGTGCCATGCTATCCACAGCTGCCGAACCGATTTTACCGATACCGTACCCGGCACCAATGATCGTAATCGCGGCACCAATGGAGGCGGAAAACTCGATCCCACCTTCCGCGGCAAAAGCCGGGATCGACAGAGCCACCAGTACGGCCACTGTCAAACAGAATAATTGAATCAGCTTGCTCACTTTAGATTCTCCTCTTTAGTTGAAAGAGACCCCTTATACGGGACCGTTTCGACGATATTTCAATCGCGGGCACCGGGCCCGCACCAAACTCAAAACTTAGGATCAGTGAGGATTGACGGCCGCACTGATGAACAACGTGGCCATAATCGAGAAGACATACGCCTGCACGAAGGCCACAAACAACTCCAATAGCCCGATCGCCAACTGCCCGAATACACTCGCCGGTGTCACGGCATACCAAATGGCTCCGTGATCGGCAGAGACGGCGATGAAACTTAAAATCACAGCCAGAACTGTATGCCCA
Source organism: Planctomycetaceae bacterium (assembly GCA_014762625.1). Lineage (GTDB taxonomy): Bacteria > Planctomycetota > Planctomycetia > Planctomycetales > Planctomycetaceae > JABURQ01. The sequence goes on from JABURQ010000013.1 coordinate 9,851, forward strand.
CCCATAATATTGGCGAACAGACGAATGGCTAACACGATATGTTTAATAAACAACCCAACCACTTCGATTGCCCAGATCACGGGAACAATGATGTACCCCATGACGCCGGGAAGATCCATACTGGGAGCCTGACTCAACCAAAAACCAACAAAACCGGACCTCTGGGCTCCGTAAAACACGACCGCACAAAACACGACCAGAGCCAGAGCCCCTGTGACGTTAATACTGGAGGTCGCGGTTCCCATCGAAGGAATCGCGCCCAGCAGGTTGGAGATAAGAACGTAAAAGAAACAACTCCAAACAAACGGCAGATACTTGTCCGCTGGATGGCCGACAGCCACCGAAAGGGTGTGATCACCGACATGAATGAGATCAGCCCCTTCTTTTTCATGAGTAATCTCATCATGGCCGGTCACTTCTCGCTCAACATCCTTCATATGCTCGGTTTCGGTATCGAGCGGTTCCCCATGATAATCGGGGCCGTGACTGTTGCGCCCATGATCATCGTGCCCATGATGGGCATCGGGATCACCGATAATCGGACGCACCATGTCGTCGCGAATAAAGAGAGCCAGAGTTTCCCAGAAGTTCCACCAGCGCCCTTTCACCGGCTGCCCGGACGCCACGCGACGAGCCAGGCCACGAAAGATAAACACGACCAACAGAAACGTCACCACTTGCAGCACCATGAACTTGGTCGGCTGAAAGCCGCCAATCGCAGGAATCTCCAAGTGATAGCCGAACGGAAGCTCGAAAAAATCGAAGTCCCGAACGTGATGAAACGTATCGCTGTGGTCGTCAGCCGCAAGCAGCATTGCTTAATCCTCAGGGGGCGATCAAGTTCCGGGGGTCGGGTGAGGTGAATTGACTGAATCGGATTCCGATGGAACCACCATCGCAGTTTCCAGGGCCAGAAAGACGAAGTAGTCGATCAACAGCCACAAGTAAAACTCTCGAATCCCCCAGCCAGGCCGCAGATCAGTCAGGACGACTGCCCCAACTAACACAAACGCCATCCGCAATCCCGTACCCAATAGCAGGGCGACAGCCTGCGAACCGGCGTCAGGATAACGCGAGGTGACATGAACAACCAGCCAACCGGGCAACAAACATAAAATAGATGCGTAAGCCGCCCCTTCAAGCCCCTCGCGACCGGCCAAAGCAAACGCTGGAGCCAACTGAACACCCCACATCAAAAACGCCACGAGTCCCAACAAACCGACCTTCCGGCCTGAAGAGAGAGACGAGATTTTTTGGAATACAGAGTTCATTTTGATCGCGGTTTAGAGGTAGGACGATTGTCTCGGGAGGACTTCGCCGCCAACTGATACATATGCCAGACGGAGAGCGTGATTCCTAAAACAGCTCCGCCAATCAACAGCCAGGGATCTGTTCCCCAGCGCCGGTCGAGGAAATAACCGGCCACAGCAGGAAAAACCATTTCCCCACCGATGGTTGTTACTTGAGAGACCCGCTCCATGGCGACTGCCATGGGAGGCCTGGGTTTTTGACTCATGGCCTGACCACCCTTTTCCTCAAGATCCTCGGGCACTTCAACGCCAAACGCCGCATAGAGCGTTCTTGGTGTCAAAGCTTGCAATAACGTAAGTTTGAACGCAACTCACGTCAAAGCAACGATCCGCGGAGTTTTAAAATTTCTCAAAGCTGAGTTGGTTCTTTCCCAGCCGTGAGGATTCAGGAGGTTAGCAGCGTGTTAAAAAACGGATTTATCCGCGAGAATGAGAGTTTTGAGTTGAGCACAAGGAAGAAATTCGCAGGTGAATCCCATGATTCATCGAGAATTTGTGACGAAGTGACTCAGCTCAAAAATCCATTCGCAGCAAAATCGAGTTTTTCAACGGGCTGCTAGTCCGTTGTGGTGATTTGGATCCGCGGGCGTCGCGAATGTGACCTCTGGGAGCTGTCTGGCTCGTCAACTTGACGGCAGGCTCCGCCGTCTTTCAGATCCTGATGAGGTCAGCAGAACTGATCGTTAGAGACCGAAAATTGCCACATAGTTAGCATACTAACTATGTGGCGGGATATTCGAGAGAATTATAACCCGTTGATGCAAAGTGTCTTAGGGTTCGGAATCAAACTTGCGACGCTTCGTGTGTCAGAATGATGTTGAATCGCAACGAGTCGAGCGATACAAGGAATCCAGTAATGGAAATGATGTTGCCGACCACACTGATGTGCTTCGGTTCTTAGGGATGAGAATTCGATAACACCCATTCCCACCTTGATGAGACACCCTCACCCCACCCAACTCAGTCGATAGTAATACTTTACCTTGATCTACCAGCCGTGATTTTTGAGATTTTCCCAACTCGACCCGCGGAAATTTTCGTATCACATTCACACACAAGATATGAACCGTCAGGGACGACGCGATTATCGCGGTGAATAATTGGGATCGACTGAGCGTAACATGTTGGAGTAACCGAGAGATGACGTTTGAAAAGCTGAAAGTTCGCACTCGCAAAGAACTCGCTGAGATGGCCAAAAAGAAACGAGTTTCCGGCTGGCACGGCATGAAGAAGGATGAGCTGATCGAAGCTCTGCTCGAGATCCACAGCGATCGCAAGAAAAGCCGTTCCGCCAAGTCATCTCCCAAATCCAAGTCAGATGACTCGACAAATTCCCGCAAACCCCGCCGCCGTCTGGCTTCCGAAAGCCCCAACAAAAAACGCATTTTGAACGGGGCTCCTTCGGGCAGCCGTCGCGACAAACTGACAGCTCAAGCTTGCGACCCGTGGTGGATCATGGCTCAGTGGGAAATCAGTTCCGATATGATTAACCGGGTTGAAGCCGCGATGGGTGCCGAATGGCACCGCGCCTACCCGATCATCCGCGTTTACGATGTGACTCATAAAGATCTCGGCACGAACTCCAAATCCCACGTGAAGGATATCAAAATTCACGGACAGGTCGATCACTGGTTTATTCCTGTGGACGAACCGGCCCAGCAACTCAAACTGGAAATCGGTTACACCTCTCCGAGCGGTGAGTTTTTCGGCATGGCCCGCTCCAACAAAGTGGCGACCCCCAGTCCGGGAACTCGCGGTAAAGTCTCTCTCGCCGGCAAACAAGCCGACAATCCCGAAGAGTTCCACATTCGCGAAATTCACGATACCCGTCCCACGCCGTTTGCCTTTCTCGAAGAACGGGCGAACCAGGGAGGCATGATTGACGGAACTCAGGAGTTCCCCTTCCAACTGGAAGCCGAACTGATCGTTTACGGTTCCGCCGACCCACGTTGTCCCTTTACGTTGATGGGCGAGGAAGTCCCCGTCAGCAAAGACGGCAACTTCTCCGTCCGCTTCCATCTTCCCAACGGTCGGCAGGTAATTCCCGCCGTCACGGTGACTCCCGACGGCTCGGAAACCCGCACGATTGTGATGGCCATCGAACGCAATACGAAAGAGCTCGAGCCGCAATTGCTGGAAGAAATGACTCCTTGATCGGCGTCAGAATTCCCAAAACGCAGAATCCAAAACCGGGGTGAATTTTTCATCCCGGTTTTTTTTGCGCGTTCGTGGATCGTCACAAGCCGGGCGAGAGTACCTGAATCCTTCCGTGAACCACCGTCGCTTCCAGCGGCGAAGAACCGAAGCGATCGCCGTCAACCGTCACCGGAAACGGAGGACGGGAATCGACTCTCAGAGAAGTCGCCTGATGATACTCGATCAATTCATGCTCCAGGAAATCTGAGATCAGATAATTGGAAGTCAGAGAGGCGATTTGTTGAGTTTGTCCGTTCCGGACAATGATCAAGTCGATCAAGCCGTCATCCAACTTCGCCTGCGAACAGACATTCAATCCGCCTCCCGACATTTTGCCGTTCGCCACGAAAACATTTAACGCCTCGCAGGCAATCTCTCGACCATCGGCAAGCGTCACCTCGATCTCGAAGACCTTCAGGTGTTGCAGGATATCGATCACACCTCGCAGATACGAAAACGGGCCCCAGCGATGCTTGATCTCTTCCGTCAAATGATCCATATACACCCCGGTATTTCCGGCGGTCAACATGTTCGCGAAATATCTCTCGCCGGACGAGGAGGTCAGATGAACCAGATCGACAGGCCGACTCCTCGATTCCAGAAGTTGACTGAGCGCTATCCGCGGTTTAAGCGATATCCCCAGCGAGCGCGCGAAATCATTCCCTGTTCCCAGCGGGAGGATACCGAGGATCGTCTGATGTTCGTCCGACCGCATCATCCCCTCGACCGCGGAGTTGATGGTTCCATCGCCGCCGGCCACAATCAGGCGAGAAACTCCTGCTTCGCAAGCTTCTCGAACGCATTCAATGGCGTCCTCACGGTCTTTTGATTCGTACAGTCGCCAGTGGTTCTCTTCTTCGAGGCGGGCGCGAAGATCACCGGCTTTCTGAATGGAACCTGCGGAAGGATTCCACAGTACCAGAGTCTCATCATCGGCATACATCGATTAACGTCATCTTTATTAGGGAGATTCCTCAAGAATCGAACCGGCTTCCCGCAGGTGCAACACAGACTGATCCAGGTCCTCTGCGCCGGGGATGATGCTCCGAAACTCCACAACCAAATCCGAGTTGATCAAACTCACATGATCGTATTCACTGTGATCCACAAGATCCAGAATGGCCCGGCGTCGTTCGGGAGTCCAGTACGCGAGTAATTCCTGGGGATGCGGTCCTTTCAACAGGACGTCGTGATCGAATTCTCGATCTCCGGTTTCGATCGTTCCCTCTCTCCCTTGAATCAGATCACCGACAAATCCGGGAATACCGACGACTTCCATCTCTTCCGGCACCTGATTGAGTCCCAGCGTCACTCGGACCACTGCAACCCCTCCCTCCGTATCCGAGCCTTGTTGATCGGTCGAAATTTCCAGAGGGTGCTGATCGACGGAGCCGACGATTTTTGGACCTTGCGGCGGACCGAGATAACTCAAACCTTGATCGGTCGCCCACCTTTCCCAGGCCTGTTCGCGCTGGCGCGAGCGGACCCTGGTCATTACGACCAGGAAAAGCAGGATCAGGGATACGCTCGCAATGGTGGTCCACACGGAATAACGACTCCAGTTGCTGGATGGTCTTTTCGGAAAAGCGTTCGGCGGATCCCAATATAGCAGAAAAGAGTGCCGTCTCAGGCAGCGCTACGAAAAGAAAATTCGGTGGTCGTGTCTCACCCAGATGAAATGTTATCTGCGTGCCAAGTCTCAGTTGTGATTAACTCTGCAACAATCTTCTAAATATCATCACCCAAAAAATTCAGTCAGATAAGTACTCATGCGTTTGAGTACCACACTAGCTTCCTGAACGATCCGAAAGTCGAACTTCTCCCCGCAGGTTCTCCCAACCCTTCGGCGGTGGAGGAGTCATACTCACCGTCGCCGAAACCTGACGATACTCGCCGGTCAATTCGGTCTGCCTCTGTTTGACGGCCTGAGCCAGTGCCAGTGTCGGGCGATGTGCGGGGTATTGCTGTAACAGGAGGTTGATAGTTTTCGTGGCTTCGAGATCGTTTCCGGCTTGATACTGGGCGTAGGCCAGATAATACAGGTCTTCCGCGCCGGGAGGGTCCATAATCTCGGTGGCAATTTTCAGCGATTCGACCGACTCCTCCCAACGGTGTTCCTGACCGTAGGCGATTCCCAACAGCCACCGCGCTTCGGCGATCTGCGCGGGAGCGGCCCCACGGCAATAACAAACGGACCGTAACAGAATACTGGCGCGAACCGGTTCTTCGTTCCGCATATGAATCCGTGCAATCCCCAATAAGGCCGGCGGATAGTTTTCTTCAATCGCCAGCACACGATAATAATATTCGAGCGCCTGGGATTCGAATCGCCGCTGTTCCTCAATCTCGGCTTTGATCATCAACGCCTTGATGTTGCGGGGATCGAGTTGCAAGCTCGCATCGAGCGACGCTTCCGCATGATGATAGTTTCCCTTCTCGTAATACAGCTCTCCCAGTTCGAACCAGGCGCGGGTGTCGTCGGGAGTGAGAGAGACCACTTCCCGTAAGCTCTTGATCGCTTCGTCGATTTGTCCCCTTTCGCGATGCAGTCGAGCCAACTCCAATCGTGCCGCGACGTCCGCTTGATCGATCTTGGCGATTTTAGCCAGCGAGTCGGTCGCTTCCACCAGATCTCCCGCTTCCTCAGATCGGCGAGCATGCTCGCTCAGTTCCTGAGTCATCTCATCTTTCTTCGTATCGCCGAATCCATACCACGAACAGCCACCCAGCGCCGTCACGGCGCAGGCGGAAATCATCAGCAGGGATCGGGTTCGGATGGAAAGTGGAAACACGTGGTGATTCCCGCAGGGGAGATCAGAATTGATCGATGGGGGAAGGGTGGATTTCTCCGCGGGAATCGTAGTACATCTCGACGCTCCCTTCCAGATCGTTTCACCAACGGCAACAGAAGCCGTAAACCCAATCATCATCAATGTTTAAATGAGCGAGATACGAATGGCCTGCATCCGGGGAATGATCTCAGACAAGCGATCCGAAACCGTCCCCCAATCGGCCAATCGCTTCCCTTCAAACACCAGTCGTTCGATCCAGGCCATACCCGCCAACAATCGCTGACTGAGATCCAGCGCCACAAACAAATTCCTCTCTGCGGAGGAGAGGGAACGTATCTCGCCGTACCATTCCATGGCTCGTCGATAACTGGCGGGGTCATCAATATAATAACTTCCCAACAAACGGGACAAGTCGATCATCGGATTCTCGGCGCGACACGCTCCAAAATCGATCAGCCCAGTCACTTCATTTTCGGTGAACAAGACATGATCGCTCCAGAGATCCCGCAAACAGGGAACCAGTCGATACTGATGGGATAATTGTTCGTGGAGCTCGGCCTGGACGGTATGGGCACGCGTTTGGAACAACTCAACGATCTCCCGCAGCGCCTCCTTGATCGACTCCGGCAATGGCTTGTTCTGAATCAAACGCAAGACCGTGTCGGGATTGGTATCGCTCCACTGGTCGAGAATACGGACGCGGTCGATTACCGCGGGAGAAGTCGCCGCAGGCGTGACTGAAAACCACTGGGCAGCTCGATCGGGTGGCTTAAATTGTTCCGCGACGAGATGCACTCTCGCCAGTAATTGCATCGCCGATTTTAACTTGGCATCGTTGGGCTCATCCAGAAAACTCGCCTCTCCCGGCATCCACGGTTCCAGTTGCCAGCAGCGATTCTCCCCGGCGACGATCGTTCGTCCATCCGACGCGGGAACCGGAACACTCACTTGAGTGATCCAGCGATCGAACAGAAACTTCTGAAACTGATGCAGGCCCTCCAATCGCTCCACCGACAAACTCTCAGGCGGCCAGCCTCTGAGGGCGAACTGTTCCCCGGCGATTTCCAGTCGCTCAATGATGGCTCCGCTGAATCCCGCATGCGAATCGATCAACCTCGCTTGCGCGAAGAACGCGGGCCACTGTTTCAAAATGCGTTGTCGATCTGTGGGGGGCATAAACGCTCGCTGAATTGACGGAAATGGAGACGGGAACCATTTTACTCAGTCACGATCGGTCTTCCGAGCCGGAATCAGCATTGCGGGTCGTTAGAAAACTCGTTATCTCGGAAGGACATTCGCTTCAAACATCTTTGACCGGTGCAACCGGCTTCCGGGAGTTACTATGTTCGGTCTCATTCTGGAATTTCTCGCCGAATCGGCTGTGATCGTGATCGCGGGGACGTTTCTCGTCCGCTATTCCGACCTCCTCGGCGAACGATTGAAGATGGGGCGATCTCTGGCGGGACTGTTACTTCTGGCGATCGCGACGAGTCTCCCGGAGCTGTTGGTGGGATGTCACGCGTCGTTGTTGGGAGCCGTGGATCTGGCGGTCGGGGATCTATTGGGAAGTTCGTTGTTCAATCTGTTGATTCTCGCCATCCTCGACCTCGCCACCCGCACGCGTGGACGAATGCTGAACCGCACCGTCAGCGCTCACGCGCTCTCCGCAGTCACAAGCATTCTGCTGACCGGACTGGTTCTGATGTTCATTCTGCTCGATGTCGATTGGAGTTTTTATGGCGTGGGAGCTGGTTCCTTCGCCATTGCGGTGGCGTACCTGTTTTCGTTGCGGTTAGTGTTTTTCGATCAACAGTTCTCCCGGCAACAAGAGACGGATGAATTTGAGGAAGCGGTTGAGGAAATGTCGTTGCCCCGCGCCCTGACCGGATATTTGCTGGCGACCGGCGCAATTTTTTTGGCCGCTCCCCGACTGGCGCAGACCTCGGACGCGCTGGCCCTCGAAACAGGATTGGGAGGCACGATCGTCGGCACAATTCTCGTCGCACTGGTCACCTCCCTCCCCGAAGCGACCACCACCTTCTCCGCGCTCCGCCTCGGCATGACCGACATGGCGATCGGGAATATCCTCGGCAGTAATACGTTTAACATGGTCATTATGATCGGTCTCGATCTGAGCTACGGCAGTCCGATTCTGTCGTCCGTCACTTCGGTGCATGCGATCACGGCGGCTTCCGTCATGCTCATCACCTGCGTAGCGACGCAGGGGATGTTGTATCGTGTAGAGCAAAGAATCTGGCTGATCGAACCGGACGCATTCCTGATGATTCTCCTGGTCCTGGGAGCTTTGGGACTGGTCGTTTCCCTCGGCGGCGTGGCTTGAGTTCCCGAGGAATTGGGCCATCTTGCCGGAGAGTGATTTGCGACGGCTTACCTCTCTCGTTTACACTGGAAGTTCGCCTTTTTCGGCGAGGCCCTCACCCAATTTACTCCCACCAGATTGACTTGCCATGAGCGACGATCTCTTTGCTTCCCTGGAAGAACTTTCTCAAAATTCCGGACCCGATGCGGTCATTGATAAACTGATTGAAACCGAACGGGTCGAGAAACAGTTTCACAAGCTATTTGACGCTTTGCTGATGAAGAAAAAATTCGAATGGGGTTTGTCGGTCACACGACCGACGACGTTTGACGAAGTTCCCGACGACAAGCGGCAGGAGTTCGAAGAATATTATGTGGACTGTGCTCGCGAAGTAGGACAACTGCTGATCGACGACGGACAAATCGCCCAAGCCTGGGTCTATTTCAAAACGATCCAGGAATCCGAACCGATCAAAAAGGCGCTGGAGAAGTTGGGGGACGACGCTCAAAATCTCGAAAACTACGACGAATTGATGAACATCGCATTGTACGAAGGCGCGCATCCTCTGCTGGGAGTCAAATGGCTGCTGGAATCTCACGGTACCTGTAACACGATCACCTCCCTCGATCAGATGATGGGGCAGTTCGATCAGGAGACCCGACACGATTCCGCCGAACTGATGGTCAATCATCTGTATGACGAACTCCGTACCTCCCTGGAATACAACATCAAACAATCGGAAGCCGATCTTGCCGAAGGCCTCTCCATTCGCGAACTGCTCGCCGATCGCGAATGGCTGTTTGAAAACGGGAATTATCACATCGATGTCTCCCATCTGAACGCGGTCGTTCGCTTCGCCCGCTTCCTGAACGGAGATGACCCGGAATTGAAAAAAGCGATTGAACTGGCCGAATATGGTTCGAACCTCGATAAACAACTCCAATACGGCGGCGAACCTCCTTTTAACGATTTTTATACGGCTCACGTTCACTATCTGAATATCCTGGCGGGAGAAAATGTGGAGGAAGGGTTTGCCTACTTCCGCCAAGAAATGGATAACGATCCCGATCTGCCCGACAAGCAGTTGATCGCCTACGTGATGGTCGACCTGATGATGCGCATCGACCGTCTCAATGCGGCGGTCGATCTGGCCAAAGAATATCTGGCGGAGGTCGAAGACCCGAACGGCTTTTCGTTTGCCGATCTGTGTCGGAAAGCGGGGCGACCGGAAGTTCTTCAGGAAGTCGCCAAACAACAGCACGATCCGCTCCGATTTGTGTACGGTCTCGTTTCCGGGGCGTCGAAAACGGCTCCCGCATGAACTGGCGCGAACAGAATCGTCAGGCCTGGAACAAAATCGCCGCCGGCGACAATCAATTCGCCCGCGTCGCCACCGATGACGAATGCTCTCGTCCGTTTGAGATCCTCGACGGGCGCGGCTGGTTGCCGCGCGACATGGTGGGACGCAAAGTGCTCTGTCTGGCGGCGGGAGGAGGTTGGCAATCGGTCCTCTATGCCATGACGGGGGCGGACGTCACGGTGGTCGATATTTCGGATGCGATGCTCGATCTCGATCGACGGGAAGCCGAACGACGGGGATTATCGATCCGGACCGTACGCGCGAGTATGGACGATCTTTCGGAGCTGCCCGAGGCGATGTTCGAGATCGTCCACCAACCGGTCAGCACCTGTTACGTCCCGCAGCTCTTGCCCGTGTATCGGGAGATCGCTCGCGTCACCAAAGAGGACGGTCTCTATATCAGCCAGCACAAACAACCGGCCAGCCTGCAAGTGACCCGTCGCAACGCCGACGACCATTTCGTCATCGGCCTGGAATATTATCGAGAAGGTCCGCTCCCGCCGGTTTCCGATACCAGTTATCGCGAAACCGGTACCACCGAATATCTGCACCGTTGGGAGCAACTGGTCGGCGACTTGTGCGTGGCCGGCTTTGTGATTGAAGACTTGCGCGAGCCGTTGCGGGCCAATGTGAACGCCCCGGTCAACAGTTACAAATACCGAGGACGTTTTCTGCCCCCTTATTTGCGAATGAAAGCCCGCCGTCGTCCGCGCCTCGAAGAGAAATCGGACCACGAAAAACCGTCACTCTGGACGCCTTGATTCCAAGCAGCACTCTCAGTTCATCGATTACCAGATGAACTCGGTTCCCCATTGACCGGAGTGCAAGTTGGCTTGTTCTCCGATGGCGGCCTGATACTCGACATAAGTTCGGAAAGGCCCCATCATCCAGTTCATGGAAGGTCCGAACTGGAACCAGTTTTCGCCGAGGTCGATTCCACGAGCTGAAAATTGGGAACCGGGTGTGCTGGTTAATCCGGCTTGATAGTCGGCGACTGAGTTTCCGACTTCATAAACCCAGGCTCCCTCAAAATCGACGCTCAGGAGTCTCCGAAAATGATACATGTTCAACCGGCTTCCCAATTTTGTCCGGAAGCTGTTGAGATCGATATCACTCACACGAAGTGGCGTAACCGAGCCGCCCGTTTCCGTGAAGTCCTGGGCTTGAGCGTGGAGATACTGTAGGGCGAAGAAGGGTTGAACTCGGACGTTATCCGTTCCAACGGTCACCCCCTGCTCCAACAGGAAGCCGGTATTCCAACCGCGATAGCTTCCGACATTGTGTTCGGCCAACGCATTCACGACCACCGTTCGATCGGAATCCGAGTCCATCCACCCCGTGAATCCGGTGAAGACCGTGTGCAACATTCCTCGCTGATCGCGGAGATACAAACCAATTCGGTGTGCGTCGGTATCCACCTTGGAACCCACTTTTGAGGCTTGCACTTGCTGATCTTCGTAGTTGTAGAAGGCTCCCATGATGGTCTGAGGCCCCAGACACCAGCTCTTCCCAAAGGTATGTCCGATGGTATCCACATCCGTCGAGTTTGCGTTTCCATCGCTGTCAAGCTGGCCGGCTGTTGCGTATCCGGAATACCATAACTCATCCATACAAGGAAACGCGGGGGAATGATTGTGATGGACCTGATTGCCCAACACGTCCATCAGGTGACTCATACTTTGAATTTGATAAGCCGCACTCGTTCCGTAAATCTCGCCGCTTAACTGATCCAGGGCCATTCGGACGGCCGCCGTATTCGGCAACAGGTCGAGTTGGGTACGCAAGGACTGGATCTGAGCATTGCCCATGTCGAGTTTCACGACATCGAGATACGCTCCGACTCGTTTCTGGTTGTAGGTTCCCCCCTGGGGGCCATAGGGTGCATCATTCGCCAGCATGAAACCGGCGGAATTGAGCGTAAAGAATGGCAGGGTCCGATAATTGATCAGGTCCTCGGTAAAAGTCGGAGCGGTATTGACGACCACGCCATTCGATGCAGTGACGTAGGTGTAGCTCGTCCCCGCCGTATAAGCACCATTATTAGGTAGACCGATGACATCGACACTCCCGCCGTTGAAGGTCGCCATCCCGTTGATTTGAATCAGGTCGTTATCGGTTCCCGCGACAGGACTCGCGGAGGGCTGAATTTCAATTTCTTCCATTGAAGTCGGTGAGAAGATCACATCCGAATCGATCATGATCGTTCCGATACTGTTCCCAGGAGCGGTCGTTCCGTTGAGTGTGATCGGGTCGCTGGAATTAATCAAACCGTTCCCTTCGATCCGTGAGTTGGCCTCCGTCACAAAGGAGTTGGAGTTGACCACTCCGTTGTTGACGAGCAGACCGCCATTCATCAGATTCAACGTTGATGAATTGAAGGTTCCGCTGGTAGCGAGAGACGCACCGGAGAGAATTTCGGCGTCATCAAAAGTCGTGGTTCCCCCAAGATTTGTTTGACCGCCAGCGAAGGTGGCGTCGAAGAGGGTCGAACCTCCAATGTCATCATTATAGGTCATGGAGAAGGCGTTGTCCGGGGTATTGGTGACTTGGCCGTTCATGTCCGCCTCGTAACCGAATGTCATCAGCGGCTGGAAAAGATTGTCCCCCGGTGAAACGATTGCATTGCTGATAATGTTACCGGAAATCGAGGCACCGTTCATGAAGTTCAGACGATTCAGCCCGGCCGTGTCGGCGATCACAATGGCGTCTGTTTCTCCCGATACGCTTCCCGAAATATCGAGATCATTTACTAACGCTGCGTTATAGTCGGTGGAGTCAATTGTATTGCTGGCAAAAATGAATCCCCCTCCAAAATCCATCATAATTCCGACGCCGTTGGTTCCCGTCGCGGAAACATCACCTCTGACCACAATGTCGTGAGAGGCACCACCGCTGGCAAAAATACCAACTCCATTAGTTCCGTTCGCATTGATACTGGTTGCCGTACCGATGTTGACCGTGTTGCCAGTCCCTCCGACGAAACGGATTCCAGTCCCCGCATCCCCAGAAGCGTTCAGATCCCCGTTCTGAGTGATACTATTGTTACTGGAAAGTATGTAGAGACCGAGACCGAAGCGATTTCCCGGTGAATAGGAATTATTGTCGGTGACAGTCTGATTGTCTTGATAGTAAGCTCGTCCGAAGTTGTCGCTGAGGACGACGTTGAATCCAAGGTCGGCAAGAATCGCCAACTCCGCGGGAGAAGCATGGGGAACATTGCGATAATCCTGCCCGAAGACGAGTCCTCGCGTGATGTTTTCATAAGGAATCGCGGTATGTCCGCCGTCTCCCGCGAGCGGAATCCCACTGCCGCCATAGACATTTACCGCGTTCATTCCCGTAAAGGTGTCGACGCCGCTGATATTCATTACCTGGCTGAGGAATGGCGAATGGCTATAAGTGGCGACCCCAAGTGTATGTCCAAGTTCGTGGATCGCGATCATTTCCATTGAGGTAGGACTATCGGGAAGCTGCGTGATCTCACCGGTTCCGAAGCCAAGATTCGCAGGAAAGAAGACATTCCGACCGTCGATGCCTCCATCACGCGCTGGTGTCCCACCCTGTAGTCGTGAAATTACGTTATGGCTACCACCTGTGACCGCTGACAGCGCGTTGGCGTTAAAAAATGGAGCTGCCGTCACATTAATCATCCGCATGATCGGCGCATCCGCGTCGGCGGGGTCGAGATTCAATACATCCGACCAATACAGGAACGCGCGATTCATCGCATCAATTTCTGCTTGAGAAAAGACGCTCATCTCGTTGACCTGATAGGTCGTATTGATTGCGTAGGCCGGGCCGTCGGCAGGATCCCAATATTGGACGTTGAAGCCGCCGACTTGAATGGTGGTTTGTGCGTTTGCGGTTGTGGTCGCAACAAACACCAATAAGAAGATCGGCAAAAAAAGTCTGGTCAATTTTCGGCCCTGAAACATCGTCTTCCTCCTTGAGCGACTGTTTCGCTGTTATCCCCTCAAAACGAGCGTCCGTACCCGCGCCATTCGAGATAACACACCCCCTTCTTCGGACTTTCCTATTCAGAGCATTCACTGGGGTTCCGACGATCACTACTGTGCGTGCAGCAAAAACTCTTACATGCGGAACAACTACCCCAGCCCCCCCAAACTCTCAGAAAAACACTTCCCCATTTTCTGGAAGCATCGGCTGCGAATCATCCGCGCGCGAATGATCATCCGGAATCACCGTGTCGTGTAGGAGAAAATCGCCGTTTGCGATCCGGCGTGCGGGGAAGTATCGTGAGAAATTCACTCTGTTTGATTCGACCGATGGAAATTCTGACTCATGCTCCGATTGCTGACAGTCTGGTGTCTCCTGCTGAACGGGACAGCGTTTTTCCTGCAGGCGCAAGAGGTTCCGGAAGCAACCCTTCCCAAAGTGGTGCTGCTTGGTGATTCGATTCGTCTCAGCTACACGTCAACTGTGAAGCAAGAACTCGCTGGGCAAGCGATCATTGTGAGTCCCAAACCGAACGGACAGGACAGCCGCAATCTCCTGAAACATTTAGAAGCGTGGGCCATCAAACAACAACCTGACGTCGTACATTTCAACTGCGGCATTCACGACACAAAAAAGTTTAAAGCGACCGGGAAGTTTCAGGTCTCTCCCGCGGAGTACGAAGCGAACCTACGTCAAATCGTAAAGCGGTTGCGCGACGGGACGGAAGCGAAGATCATCTTCGCCACCTCCACCCCCATCCTTGATGACCGCGCCGCCGAGGTCCGCGCCGATCGAGACTACGAACTGCTCAACGCCAGCATCGAACAATACAACAGCATCGCCAAAAAAGTGATGCGAGAACTCAAGGTTCCGGTCAACGATCTCCATGCGGCCCTTTCAAAACCAATGTCCCCCGCCACCACAGAATCGTTGATTGTCAACGACGGCGTCCACCTCACTCCCGCAGGGCAACTGCTTCTGGGACGACAGGTCGCTCGGAAGATTCAATCGACATGGAAAGAGAACTCGAAATGAAATTCGCCGCACTTTGTTTACTGGCTCTCGTGGGACTGCAAACGCCACCGTCTCTATCGGCTCAGGAAACGACGTTACAAACTCACGTCGTGACCATCGAACGTATCTGGGATCGTGCCGCTCATTCGGCGTTCACCGACATCATTCGCTTCCGGGACGATTTCTACTGCACGTTTCGCGAAGGCTCGGGGCACATTCCGGGACGCAACGGACTCATCCGCGTCATTCGATCTTCGGACGGCATGAACTGGGAATCAGTGGCGCTCCTCGACGAACGGCACGTCGATCTGCGCGATCCGAAGTTGAGCGTGACCGCGGATGGGCGTCTGATGGTGAATTGCGGAGCGTCCTATTATCACGACAGCAAACGAGTCGGCATCGAATCGCGGGTCGCCTTTTACGATCCCGACACCGATAAGTTCAGCAAGCCTCAAAAGGTCATACTGCCGAAAGAGGCCCGGGTTGGCTTCGACTGGCTGTGGCGAGTGACCTGGCATCAGGGATGGGCATGGGGATGCGTCCAACAGGTTCCCAACGACGGCGAGAGAGCATTGCATCTTGTCCGTAGCCGGGACGCCATCCATTACGAATACGTCACTGAATTAGAAATCCCGTTCCCCACCGAAACGACGTTACGGTTCACTGAGGATGGGACCATGCTGGCGATGATGCGTCGTACCGGAGAGGATCCTCATGGCTGGATCGGCCGCGCGGAGCCCCCTTATATCGACTGGACCTACAAAACGTCGAACCAGTTTTTCGGCGGTCCGAACTTCGTACAATTACCGAATGGAGACTGGCTCGCGGGGAGCCGGGTCTATCGTAAGAAAACACCCCGCACCGGGCTTTGGAGACTCGATCCCCAGACCGCTCAGTTCACCGACATTCTCGAACTCCCCAGCAACGGCGACACCAGCTATCCGGGATTTGTGATCGATGAGGAGAATAACCGCGTGTGGGTTTCGTATTATTCGTCGCACGAAGGGAAGACGGCGATCTATCTGGCCACCTTGAGACTGGACGTCTTAATGTCATCCGAGCCGTGATCTCCTAACCGGACCTCACCTCTCCTACTGCTTCATTGATCCAATCACGTCGGCGGATGAAGTGAGAGCTTGACCCGTTTGACGGCGATCGATTTCTCTCTTTTATCGGAACTACGATTGAGCGCATATTCCGTCGTGGTGTGGTCAGCTCTGATGGCGAGTTCCACCACCCCGCTATTTGTGTCTGCTGGATCAACCGCGAACGTCACGACCGTGCAACCCTCGGCAGTCGAACAGACGGGCGCAACTTCGCGACCGTTGATGAAATAGGTGGTCTTCGAAAACATCTCCGGCGTGATGAAGGCGAGCAAGTAAACCGAAATCCAATGCGGAACGCCGGGGCGGACGGGAAGATAGAGATGCGATTCCCGGTCAGGACCCATCCAGCGAAACGTTTCCTTCCCCTTTCCTTCTCGTCCGTGGAAATTATCGCCAAACAGCTCATCTTCAAAGTTGAGTTCCCACTCGTCTTCCGAGAGGAACCGTTGATCACGTTGGTGACTGTTTCTCCATAATTCCAGGGTCGCCTTCTGGAGAACTTTTTCCCGCCAGGCAGCATATTTCTTCAGTCCCTCTTCGTAGAGGACCTGATCGAGCGCGACGAGGGAATCGGGAACCTGCGAGATCAGATCCGCCTCGGTTTGCGAGCTATGCTCTCCCGCGTTAAGAGCCCCCAACCGGCCGGGTGGTAACCAATGACTGTCGAGACTGATGAGACGCGCGAATTCATTGAGATCTTTCACGTCGGCGACATATTCAATCCGCGACAAGTTTTTTAGGGCATCTTCGAGAATCGCTTGTTCTCCAAGTTGACTCCATATGACACGATTCAAATGATGGCTGCTCAGGAAACGCGTTTGCAGGTTGTAGAAGTTGGACCAGATATAGAACTGATCGATTTGACGACAAAATTCTCCAAACGATAATTCACGAGCTAACCGATAAGCCGCCATCTGGTCATGACTCAATCCCTTCGAATCATCGAGCGGAATCCGACGAAGATGTTTGTAATGTGAAACGATTCGTTCTCGAGGGTCGCGCAGCAGAGTATAAAGCACCAATTTTCGCGATTTCACCAACGATTGCATGACGATCCACTCAAAATGGTTCTCAACGATGAGGTCGCAGGACTGCATCGACTCGACGTAACGTTGAGACAGGAGCCGAAAGTTGTCCTTAGAAGAGATCTGACCAGCCGCTTTGAGTTGCTGATGTATTTGATAGTCGGCGATCGACTTATCGGCCGTGTAAATCGCCGAACGAGGAAAGTGTCGCGACAGGTAATCGGAAAAAGTGGTGCCGCCGCACTTCGGAATGTGCAGGAAGAAATGCATCGGTTTCGAGTCTGATGCCTCCGCCGATTCTTCTTGAGAGGCGGAGACTTTGGGCAGGCTTTGAGTGATCATGATGACATCCCTAACGCTACAGTAACATTTTTTCGGCAAGTTTATTTTTGACGCCGTAAGTAGATGTCCGAGTGCGGAACGTTATACAGCGATTCTCGATTGAGCGGCGTCAGTTCCGGCAGATGCCCTTTCCCCTTGAATCCTTCGTGACAGATCCGGAACGGCTCAAATTTCTGTTCGTCGAGCAGGAAATCCCACATCGAGTTGATGTAAGGTGTTCTCTCCGGAATGAGCTGCGACGTTGAGGGATCCCACTCCACGATCATTTCCAGTTCCGGAGAACGGCGGATCAATTCCTGAGCTCCCGCAATGACGTAACTCTCCGAGCCTTCGGCATCAATCAGCATCGATTTGACAGACGAGGCATCCGCAGTAATTCGGTCGAGGGTCCTGCCTTCCGTTTCCACCTCACACAAAATGCCAGTCGGAACGAACATGCGTTCGGCGTTGAGAGTGCTGGGGGTATTCTTTCCCGACCAAAACGCATCCTCAATCTGTTCCGCCTGCTCGGTCGACGTAAACATATTTCCTCCGCCGATAAACTGCGGATCGAAGGTGAACCGAATCGGTTGTTCGTCCATGTCTGGAGCCGCGGCAGCACAGAGATATGGAGAGACAATGCCCGGAACTCCCCCCCAGAAAATCGATTTTAATAAGTAGCGGAAGACGTGGGGATTGGCTTCGACGGCATAGACCTTCCCCTCACCTCCAACTCGATGGCCTGCCATGACTGAGTAGTAGCCGAAGTTGGCTCCAACGTTGACGACAGTGTCGCCGGTGGAAAACGTGGAGAGAAACATCTCGTTCGTCCAGGGCTCGATCTGGCCGTCCCGGACAATCCCGATCGCCACGTCGATGTTCCAGTTCGGAACGACCAGATAAAATCCGCGCTTCGTTTCCACGAGTAACTCGTCTTCATAAAGCGGGACGATTCGACGCGCGGACTTACCGACCAGGGACTGTAGACGTTGCATCAGACTCTCCACAAGGCCGTTCGATTCTTCTGCGGTCGCTTCATCTTCCATAACAACTCTTCCTCAAAACTCAGCGGATCGTTTGACGGCGGAAGTTTAGAGGTGACTCGCCTACTCTGCAATATCCATTTATTCTGATGGAATTCTCTGAACATCAGAGGGTTTTACTCAGAACAATCACCACTCTCGTTGTCGTTTGTGGAATTCGAGGGAACGGTTTCATCCTCTGAGAGGAAAGCACTCGAACCACTCTAGGGATTCCCACCTTGACAGTCTCTGAGATTACTGGTTTCATTGTCGCCCATTGTTCGATAAGCAGGATTCCCAGGCGCTCTGATCTCGGCCAACAGAAAGCCAGGATGGTCAATTTGCAAATTTGAAGTAGGAAGATTTTCGATGGATCGAAAACCTACGGTGCTTCACGTCTCGACATGGAAAGTTCCTTGCGGGATCGCCACTTACTGCGAGAATCTGGTCCTCTCACTGGAGAGAATTGGGTGGAACAATGAAATTGCCCAATTACACCCCCATGAATGGCCCACCTGTCTGCCCCAGGAAATCGATCATTGGCGAGATCAGATCGTCAAACAGGCCGAGTCCGCGGACCTCGTCCACGTCCAACACGAGCACGGGCTCTTCGGAAACGCGGTCAGTAACGGATTTGCCGTCAAACGTTACGGCAGCCTGCTCAAAGAGCTCCATCGGATTAAAAAACCGGTCGTCACGACGTTCCATACCGATGTCTGTACGAATCCGAAACGAGGGCTTTCCGGAAAACTGAAGCGAATTCGTCTTACTGCTCGCTGGAAAAAGCACGTGACCGGTTATTTCGGCGCGGGACCGGGAAAGAATCACGCCATCGTCCACGCCAGAGACACCCGGAAATCGATGGTGAAGCACAGCTTCCCCGCCGACGCCGTCCACGTTCTCCCTCACGCCTGCCTGCCGCCGCGCAACATCACACTGAGTCAAGCCGACGCCAAGCAGCAATTGGGACTTCCTCGCATCTCCAAAATCATCTCGATTTTTGGATTCGTCGGTCGCTACAAAGGTCACGATCTCGCCATCGAGGCACTCGAAAAACTTCCCCAAAAGTATCATCTGGCGATTGTGGGTGGCGCTCATCCGGAGTCGCGGGAGGAGTTCCTGGATGAGATTCTCACAAACATTCCGGAAAAATTGAAGTCACGGGTTCATATTACCGGCTGGGTGGATCGAGCGACTGCCGATCTCTACTTCGCCGCAACCGATGTTTGCCTGGCTCCTTATCGGGGCAATACGCTGCTCTCCGGCTCCGGAGCGATTACCTGGGCTTTGAGCTCCGGTCGACCTGTGATCGCCAGCAAAATTGAAGCGTTTCAACACGTCAATCGTATCGGCGACTGCATGTTTATGGTCTCGCCCGACAACACTAACGAACTGGCGTGGGCTGTTGAAAAAGTTGTCGCTGACCGGCCTCTACGCGAACGACTTGTCGAGAACGCCAGAAAGTTTACTGAAGAATATTCCTGGGAAAACAGCCTCTCCAAATTGCTGGGTGTCTACCGACAGTGTGCTCCAGAACTGGCCACACACTGCGAACTGCCAACGATGAAGCCCGATCAGGAAATCGTGAGCTACGACTGGAAAAAAGCCTCGTAGTCGGGCGTCTTCATCTGGGTTCACGAAACACCTCAAAAACAGCGACACCATGAAAAACTTTTTTCGCGCCTTAAACCAGACACGCAAACATTGGCCGTCATTGACGGCTTCCGCTGCCTGCTCGTTGATCGTCGCCGCATTGTGGGGAGCGAATATCGGTGCGTTTTTCCCGATTCTCGAAGTGACGATTCGAGGCCAGTCAGCGTTGGAATGGGTGGAAACGGAAATCGAGAAACATCAATCCGAAGTAACGCGACTCTCACAACAGAAGGAAGAGGCGGAAGTCGATCAGCTGGGTCCGGAGAATCTGGCGGCGATCCAGCAGGAGATCGACATTCACAAAGCCCAAGAGGCAAGTTTTTTGAAAATGAAACCCTGGATCGAAGCATACGTGCCGCGAGATCCGTTTCACACCATCTGCTGGATCGTGGGTTTTCTCATCATTTCAACTCTGATCAAACACTTATTTCTGATCTCGAGCGAGTTACTGGTGGGACGCGTTTCGATCGATGTTTCCTGTAACCTGCGGAATCAGATCTTCGAAAAAGCGCTGCATATGGACCGGATCTCTTTTGAGAACTACGGACATGCCAATTTCATGACCACGACAGTCCATACCACCGAAATGCTCTCAAGCGGGCTGATGATGACGATGGGTGCGGCTCTCCGCGAACCGTTGAAAATTATCTCCTGTGTGATCGGGGCGTGTTACATCTGCTGGAGATTGATGGTCTTGAGTTGTCTCGTTGCACCGCTAGTCGCGGTCATGCTTTATTTCACGACTCGAGCTTTGAAAGGAATCTCTCAAAGCGTCCTGGAGCGTGCCACCGGCTTTCATCACGTGCTTCATGAATCACTCAGCAATATCCAAACCGTCCAGGCCTTTCAGGGAGAAAAAGCCGAGCAGGAACGCTTCGAGAAATCCACGAACCTCGTGCGCATTTTCGGCCTGCGATTCATTTTTTACAGCTCACTCTCCAAACCGATCATTGAATTCCTGGGCGTCAGTATGCTCGGGATCAGCATCGTCTCCGGAGCGTATCTTGTCCTCAATCAACAGGATTCCATTCTGGGAATCCAGATCAGTGACGGCCAATTGGGCGTTTCATCGCTGCTCGTCTTTTTTGGAATGTTGATTGGGATCAGTGATCCACTGCGCAAACTTTCCACCGTTTATTCTTCAATTTATACGGGAACGGTAGCCGCCGATCATCTCTTTAGATTGCTGGATCAATCAAGCCAGATTCAGGATCCTGAATCTCCGATACAAATCCCGAAACCTCACCAAAAAATTACGCTGGATAGCCTGGGGTTTCATTATTTACCAAACAACAAAGTTCTCCAGGGGGTTTCTCTAGAGATCCCCTATGGATCGACGGTCGCCATCATTGGAGCAAACGGTAGCGGAAAATCCACTTTGATCAATCTTCTCTGCCGGTTTTACGACCCGACTGAAGGAGGCATTCAGCTGGACGAGGTCGATTACCGCCAGATGACGATCGACGAAATTCGCTCCCGAATTGCCTTAGTGAATCAGCATACTCAGTTATTCAACGAAACCGTTCGATTCAACATCAAATACGGACACCCCGAAGCAACCGACGAAGAAATGATGGCGGCCTCACAAGCCGCCCACGCAGATGAATTTATCAACACAGTGCTCCATAACGGTTACGACACGAATGTCGGACAGAACGGCAGTCGTCTCAGCGGCGGTCAACGACAACGCGTGGCATTGGCCAGAGCCCTGCTACGCGATCCCGAAATTCTGATCCTGGATGAGGCCACCAGCCAGATCGATATGCAAAGTGAAGAACTGATCCGACAATCTCTCGCCGAGCATAAAGGGGAACGAACCATGATCATCATCACCCACCGGGAAAAACTGCTCGAACTGGCGGACGAAATCTATCAGCTCGATCACGGCGTGCTCTCGCCCGTGGATGTGCCCTTTCGAAAAGCCGCCTGACAGTGAATGCGATTTGAGACGACCAAAATGAGGTTGGCAAGAAGCCGGGTCTCTGATAGAAGTCCAGAGAATGACTTCAGTCCGCTCGTCCGTGATACTCTACAGATTGTGGTAGCCCGATGTTTGACCAATTCTGGGACGAACTCCAACCCATCGCGCATTGGCGTCTCGACGACTATCAGGCGAGGGTCTCCACCGGATACGCGCGCATGAAAAATGCGCGAGTTGTGATCTGCGGACTCACGAGAAATACCAGTCGCTATCTCCCCCAGACAATCCAGCGCATTGAGGCCCTGGGAGAGCAGTTTCAGGATTATCGAGTCGTGATTTATGAAAACGACTCGATCGATAATACCCTCAGCATGCTGACGGACTGGGAACGACATAACCCCAACGTCACCATTCTCTCCGAAGAACGGCATGATCCCGTCAATCCCATGATGCGTTGTCCCTCGCGCGGCGATCGCATGGCGCGATACCGTAACGTCTATCGACAATATATCGCCGAGCATTTCAGCGATTTCGACTACGGAATCGTCGTCGATACCGACTTGCCGGGAGGGTGGTCGCTGGAAGGAATCGCCAATTCATT
Source organism: Planctomycetaceae bacterium (assembly GCA_014762625.1). Lineage (GTDB taxonomy): Bacteria > Planctomycetota > Planctomycetia > Planctomycetales > Planctomycetaceae > JABURQ01. Next base: position 32,449 of record JABURQ010000013.1, read on the forward strand.
CGGTCATTCTCGCTGGGATTTCATGGCTTCGAACGGCATCATCCGTAAGCAATGCTTCCTGAATCAGAAAGAGTTTCAGTACGACGCCTGGGCATTCCGCCAGGACGAAGATTTTGAACCATTGTCTACAAAATACGTCAATCATCTCTCCTGGAACCGTGGAGAGCCGTTGGTTTCCGTCACCTCAGCGTTCGGAGGACTGGGCATTTATCGGATGCCCGCATTGGTCGAATGCGAATATCGGGGAGGAGACTGCGAACACGTCGCCTTACATCGACAGATGAAGGAACGTGGGATGAATCGCCTCTATCTGAACCCGAGTCAGGTTGTCTATTACGGGCAGAAATACAGTCGCGTCTGGAGATGGGTGCGTTCCACGCAAAACCAGACGGCCTCGCTGCAGGAATTGGTAAAAACGAACCTGGCCCACGAAAAACAACTTGTGAATAACTGAAAGTCTTCTGACAAATCAGTGCGTCGCAAAATCGAGTTTTTCAACGGGCTGTTAGGCATCCCGATCCGCTCGAGGGACACGCCAGAGCGTGAATGAGATGAGTCCCGAAAAAGTAGCGATGGCGGCCAACGTGAGATACATGGCTCGATCGGTGAGGATCAGACCCGTCAATCCCGGTCCGAATGCGCCGATTCCAAAACACATCAGGTTGCTGAATCCGTAGCCGGTACTCCGTCGTGAATCGGGAATCATCTCCGCGATGAGACTGTTGTAAATCGGCTGATTCATAAAGTGAATCAACGCCAGTAAGCAGGTCGCCAGTAAACGGAACGGCCCATCTGCAAACGCCATCCAGACCAAGGGCGGAACGTTCAGCAGCAGAATGGTCGTGAGTTGACGATGTAAGCGAGAAGGGTCGGCAATCCGACCTGCGATCCCTTGCCCCACCGCCGCGCACAACAGCGTGATGGTTGCGAGCGAATTACGAAAACTTTCCGCCGACCAGCCATCGGGACGCAAGCCAGTCTTGTCGAGATAGCGGGGAAGAAAGTGCAGGAAAGAAGCGTAGACAAATCCGGACAACGCTCCCGCCATCACCAGTAACAAAAACCGCTTCCACGGAATCGGATGATTCGATGGAGGTTCGGTCGCTTTGGAATCCGTTCGCGGTTGGTCTCTCGCCGGTTCGGAAGTCACTTTAAGCCGTAAGAGTAAAACAGCGATCAGAAACGCCGGCGGGATTAAGACCAGATAGTATTCCCGCCAATCGACCGTTCCGGTCGAAAAGACCACCGAAGCCAGAAAAGGAGCCAACGCAATTCCCAGCGATCCGAAGATCCCGTGCCAGCCGAGCGCTTTTCCGCGCGTTTCTGGAGTGGTTTCGCGAGAGAGGAGCGAAAGACCGGCGGGATGATAGATACTGGCGAACGTTCCCATCGCCAGCATCATGACAAACAGCCAGAGCCAACTCGGAGCCCACCACACCCCCAACGCAGTCATCATGCAACCAACCAGATAGACCAACAGCATCCGCTTCGAGCCATAACGATCCGTCAACCAACCCGCCAGCAGCGCTCCCAGACCGAACGGCAATCTCCAAGCGGTCCCCAATACGCCGGTTTGAGTTTTGGTGACTTCCAGGTCGTCGGCAATCATCAATTCGACCGCCGGCAAAGCATGTTCGAACATATGCACCATCGCGTGAGCGAACGATACCAGCAGAACAAGTCGGAAGGTCTGGGAGTTCATCGACGAATTTGCCAACCGGATCGAGACCGGAACTCAGGAGAAAAAGGGGAGAGATTTCGGGGAGGGCGAGGAGGCTTACTTGTCTCGGATCGCGGCGCGTAAATGGGTGACGACCTGGGCTGCCAACTGTTGGGATCCCTCGGGGGTAAAATGAACGTTTACGGGGCGCTGGATTTTCTCCAGTCGAGGTAGCGCGAACGAATACAAATCGTTGACGGAACCGCCCGCCTCCCGGACGATTTTTTTCGCCACCGCGTTATAGCGTTCCACATCCTCCGGATCGCGATGCGGTTTGACCCCTCCCTCGGGAACGGGTGTGGTCGTGGCGAAAATGAGTTTGGCTCCGGTTGCCTGAAGCTTCTTCGTAATCTCGCGTAACTGCTTCTCGTAGTCCTCGAGTTCCGCCTGTCGCGGATCGTCGGGGTTGTTGGAATTCTGCCCGGAATCCGCCTGCACGCGTTTCAAATCGTGTAAGCCGAAGTTGAAATGAATGACGTCCCAGTTCCCGCCGTCGATCTTTAACCAACGGTCAATCTGCTTGACGCCGTTATTCGTTCCGGCGCAATTTTCGGGACGAGTTTTTCCCGTTTTGGGATTTGGTTTCCCCATCGGTCGAATCACGACCGCTTCGTCCTTCATCATTTCCTGAACGTAGGGGGTATAACCGATCGAGATCGAATCACCCAACAGCAGAACCCTCGGAAGCTTCTGATCTTCCGCGCTCAAAGTCGCCGTGAGTTGGCCCGCGAAGATAGACAAAACGCCAATCATCAATAACGTACGCATGAGGTTCTCTTTCCTGAGAGAGTGAGCGATCAAAACAGACCACCACCATAGAGCGGAAAGATTGTGGAAGTCAATTCGCGACGACAACCTTTACCGCTGAGTCGCCCGAATCGAGAGCGGTTGACTACCTGCATTTCAGTCAACCGGATTACATTCCACGCACACCCCTTTGATCAGAATTTCCTTAATCTCGCCGACTCTCGAAGTCGCACGGCGGCTGGGGGCGTCAAAATCGAGATCGGAAAGACACGTCACTCCCCCGCAATCGAGACAGACAAAATGCGGGTGGGCCTGTTCGGCTTCTGTGCCCGGACCTCGGACTTCAAACCTCCAAACGTGATCGCCGAGCTCCGTTCGCGACAGAATTTCCGCATCGACGAGATCGACCAAATTCCGAAACACGGTCGCCTTATCAATCCCCTGGGAGACCAGACGCTCGGAAACGTCCGCATGCGTTAGGGGGGATTGCGCGCGGCTTAACTCTTTCAACACAGCCAACCGCGCGGCCGTACATCGCAAACCCGCCGCACGAATGCGGGACTGCATCGCTTCCACTTCCGTTTGGTCGGGGGAGTAAGAATTCATAGTTTTGCGAACTTGCCTGGAGCCGAAGAAGACTCTCGGCAGTATAACAGATCGATCTCAACAACGGGACTTGAGAGTTCTCCCGTTTCACATCAACACCGGAAGATTACCAACGCTTCAGAACGGATTCAGCGGAAAGCCCGCTGAAGGGCGTTCATTTCTCGCTAGAGGCGATCGGATTCTTTCCCAAGAGGAGCGCCAGATCGAAGAGTAAGGTTTCGGCAGGGGTCATGGCTTGCTGACGTTGCAAAACATCTTTCGCCAACGCAGGATGATCGGTAATCAAACTATCCGCTCCGCGACGAATCATCGTGGCCATGGTCAATTCATCATTAACCGTCCAGGTCGCCACCTCTTTGCCGCGTAAGTGAGCCTGTTGAATGAACAATGGTGTCGCTAATGTGGTTTTAACGGCGTAAAAATCGACATCCACCCGTGTCAAATCGCTCATGGTGACGGCGGTCAACAGGCCAACCTCCCAATCTGGTCGCAATTTCTGGATCTTCTGAATTCCTTTGAGCTTCAAGGACATGACCTTCACATTGTCCTGCATACCGTATTCCTCAACCAGCTCGACCACCCGCTGTTCGAGGTTTTGATCGTGTCCGTAATATTTCAGCTCGATATTCAAACCGACTTTGCCGCGGCAGACTTCGAGCACTTCCTCCAACGTCGGAACGCGTTCCCGATGAAACTTGGGATCGAAGTAAGATCCGATATCAATTTGACGAAGTTCTTCCGCGGTCGCCTCCCAGATTTTGACATCCGCTCCTGACACTTTTTTCAGATCACTGTCGTGTGCCACGACAACCACACCATCTTTGGTTTCTTGCACGTCGATTTCGACCCAATCAGTTCCCTGCTCGATCGCTAATCTGACCGCTGCCAACGTATTCTCGGGAGCTTCGCCGGACGCTCCGCGATGCGCGGTGACTTGCGTTTCGATGTCCCGATCGAGAGCGGCAAACCCCATCACCACCAGGAAACCGGCCAACAAAGCAGCGATGCCCAGACCGAGTGTAAATCTGAGTCTCACCTTCCGTCGCCGGGAGGTGTCGGTCAATTGATCCATCTCGGGCAAAGTCAGTCTCTCTTCGTTGGCGAAGCGTAAAAACAGGTGAGTGATGACGATCGCCAGCGACAAACTGGCGACGACTTGACTGATTAAGTGGCCGATCAAGGTGATGAGCAGAATCAAAATGGCACTCACCACCAACATCGTCACGGAACCTCCACGGCCGGGATCCAGAATCCAGGCGACGAACAAGATCATCACCGCCAGACAAAAACCCAAGGCAAGGTTTGCTCCCGCCCAGGCCCCCATCGTCATGAGGACCCTGGCTTGCTGTCCCTGAAGACGATCCCGACTGATACCGAGCGCTCGTTGTGGGGAGCTATTTTCAAACAGGAGTAGCTGTATTGCGAAAGCCCAAATCACGATCTGTCTCAGGAGAACAATCAGCATCGCCAGCAAGTCGATGCCGATTAAAACCACCGCCCACCAAAACCGGGGCGGTTTCTCGCTGAGATAATAATTGATGTCATGATTCGTCAGCAGCGCCAGGTACAAACCACCGCCCACAATCAGAAACGGGGCGACGCACCATAAAGCTTGTGCGATGATCCGCGACGTCAAGCGAAACAGATCAGCCGACCGTCTCACCAGAAAACGAAAGATATCAATCACGCCGGATTTTCGCTGACGCGAATCGGCAAGCAGAAGAGACATCAAAGCGGCATACTTGAAAGCCAGAACCGCGAGAAATGCACCGCCGACAATGATCGCTGTCAACCAACCCAGCGGATGAATCAGAAACAGGGCAATCTCGGTATCCGCCAGAACCTCCCGACCCGACAGCCGTAAAAATAGACGAAACAATAAACTGACAATCGGCGAGAGCGCGATCAGGGCAATCAGTCTGAAGATTAAATCGGTGCTGAAGAGCGAGACGAAATTCCTCTTAAGATCCTTCCAGACGAGAGGAATCGTAATTTTTTGAGAGCTATCTACCATGCGCTCTTTCTACCCGAAGTGTCGATGGCTTTTGCCCGGCCCATTTCAGACAGACTCACGAATCAGCCCATCTGTTGCCGCAATCAGACAGATTATCTGTCGCTCAAAGTCTTCTCCGCTGGACACAATCTCCGCCTGCAAATCTTAGGCGAGCAGAGCTGGAAAACAATTATCGAGAAGACGAGATTGATGGATTCAACCCACAATCGGCGACCAAACAAAGAGTGTTTTGGCTCATGAAATGGAGAATGTGTTCCACCGGCCGCTTTCTTCCGAAAGCCGTTCTCGCCCCGAAAAGTGAATTCAGAGGATATCTTCTATATCAACGTAGTGCAAAAGACGGTCAGCCAATGTATTGGTCGACTGATCTCGGAGAAACTGCGTTGACTTACGACGCGTCGCGGAATCGCAATTGCGGCTTCTCGATCGTCACCATCGTATTCGCGGGCACGCTCTTCATCAGCGACACGCTCGCCCCGACCACCGAATTCCTCCCGATCACGGTGTCGCCGCCGAGGATCGTCGCGTTGGCGTAGATCACCACGTTCTCTTCAATCGTCGGGTGGCGTTTCTGACCTCTGATAAGGTTCCCCGACTCGTCCTTCGGAAAGCTCAACGCCCCCAGGGTGACCCCCTGATAGATCTTTACGTTGGCGGCGATCTCGCAGGTCTCACCCACCACCACACCGGTTCCGTGATCGATGAAGAAGGACGATCCGATCCGGGCTCCCGGATGAATGTCGATACCGGTCAGTGAATGCGACCATTCGGAGATCATGCGCGGAATCAACGGCACATCAAGCAGATAGAGTTCGTGAGCCAGGCGATGCATGGTAATCGCTTCGAGTCCCGGATAGCAGAAAATGATTTCATCGAGGCCACTGGCGGCGGGATCGCCGACATAAGCGGCTTCCACATCGGAAGAGATCAGTTCCCGCAACTGCGGGATTTTTTCGAGAAAGCGGATCGTTTTTTCCTGGCCGACGGCTTCGAAGTCGGTCTCTTTATTATCTTCGCATTTGAGATGATGTTCGATCTGGTGAGTATGTCGCAGTGCGCGGGCGATTTGCTGGGTCAATCGATCGTGCAGGCTGTCGATCATGTCACCGACGTAGAAGGTGACGTTTCCCAGATGCAGATTTTGCCGCTTCCGATAGCCCGGAAAGATAATTTCTTTCAGATCTTCGGCGATCTGGTAAATCGTTTCGCGATTGGGAAGCGGACAGTGGCCGAGCTGATTGATGTTTCCGATTTCGTGATAGGTGGCCACGATCCGGTCGGTCAGTTCGGGGAGTTGTTCTTTCAGTCGAATGTCGGTGGCCATGGCCGCTTCCTCTGTCTATCAAACGCGAAAATCTGTCGGTCCAGCGGGCGTTCCTGGAAAGAATATCCGGGTTTTGCGGAGTTTTTGGACAAACAGCCTTACTCAAGATCGACGAAAATCGGGCCTGGATTCAGCCAGAGTCCCTTCCTGAACGAGTCGCTCGACCGTTTTTGTCGCTACTGCCGTTATATCTTGACACATCTCGCGAGGAAAAGTCGCCCGCAAACGGCTATTTTTTTGTAACCCGTTAATTCCAAACGACTTTCATCTTGTGAAGAGTCAACGATCCGATTCAGGAATTGAACGCGACACGCCGATAACAGAAAGAGAATCCGATGAACCCCCTCTCCGCGCCGGCCGTGCGCCGCCCTCCTGAATCATGCCCGACGAACAACGTTCCCTCTACGCTGCGAAATCCGCTGACGTTGCTCCCGATTACTGGGAGTTAACCCGGCAACCGCTGCCGTCTGCACTCTTTCTGTTGCCGCTGTTACTGGTCTACGAACTCGGTGTGATCTGGTTTGCTCACGCGGGAGAACTGACGGTTCGGAACGGTGCCGATCACTGGATTCGCGAAGGCTTGCTGTCGGTCGGTTTTCAACAGGTACATCTTTTGCCGACGCTGGTTTTGCTGGCGTTGGGAGCGTGGCATCTGATCGGCAAGTACCCGCATAAAGTCTCGGGGGAATTGATGACGGGCATGCTGGCGGAGAGCGTCCTGTTTGCGGTCTTGCTGGTCGTCATCGGACAAACTCAGGACCTTCTCTTTCATCAATGGTCGATTCCCGATCCGTTGTCATTCCTGCCGGAACGAGCCGGCGCCACCGCCATCAGTTACATCGGCGCGGGGATCTACGAAGAAGTGCTGTTTCGCGGCATGCTCTGCACCTTGATTTACGCCGGGGGACGGAGCCTGAAGATCCCGGTGTCAGCCTGTCTTATCTTCGCGATGATCTCGTCGAGCGTCTTGTTTTCGTACGCGCACTACATCGGACCGGCCGCCGATCAGTATTCGCACTTCAGCTTTTTATTTCGTGCCTGTGCGGGGATGTACTTCGCGGGACTTTATTTCTGCCGGGGACTGGGGATCGCCATCGGCGCTCATACGGCGTACGACCTGCTGGTTGGTTTGTTACTGCCCGCCATGATGTGAATCTGAGAGCGTTCAATCGTCTCGGGGAAACTCGTGCGATTCTTTTTTTGACGCGTCCGCTTCTGGAAGATTTGAGGCAGCTTCCTCCTGCTGTTTGGTCCAGCGCCAGGCGAACGCGATCAAACCTGCAATCACCACCAGGGCTAGCAGATAAGTTCCGATCGAGAGATCGAGCTTCAACCGCACCCAAGCGGTCCAGAGCAGAAAACCGAACGAGATCCGGACCATCGTATGGAACGATTGATAACGAAGCTGTTCGATGAACATGCTGCGCAGCCATTGCATCGTGTCGGCGACGCGCGATTCGACGATCTGTTGCGGATCGACTTTATTGAACGTCAAACGACGCACCCACTTCGAGACATTGGAATTCAACGCCAGCTCGCCGTGACGCAAATTGGTTTCGAGGTCGGTGAAATTGACCGGCGTGACCTGAAACAGCCCCTTGAAGTCGAAGTAAAACATCGCCGACATCAGGCCGATGACCGGCAGAAAGACTTCCGCCGAGGCCCATAAATCGGGGGGAGAAATCTCCGCGTCGGTCCAGATCAGGCGATAGCTGAGCATATGGATCAGATAAATCGCCAGCATGATGCCGACCGGTATCGTCATCGTCCAGTTAAGAAACGCGCGGGAATGTTTTTTCACGACATCGTACATGGCGGGCCAGCGTTCGGGCATCGACCAGAACAGCGCCACATAGGAACGATAAAGCTGATAGCGAATCGCCAGACTGAACAGAAACGTCACGAGCAGATACCACTCGAACAGCGTAATCAGATTCAGATGGTCGAGGGTGGCTTCCTGTCCGCAAACGGGACAACTCCACAACAACATCGCGAGGTCTCCCGAGAGAGTTACGCTTCGGATTTGATCTTCTCGATGGCCGCTTCCTGCTCGGCGATGGCGGCTTCCAGGCTGCGGACTTCTTCGGGATCGTCCATTTGCTGTTTGCAACCGGCCAATTTCTGTTGCAGATTCTGGATCTTCTTGCGGGCCACATCGATCTGCTTTTTCTGCTTCTTGTTCAATCCCATGGTGGACTCCTCTCAAAAGTCGGTTTCTCTGGCGAGATTGTAACCGTTCGGCATGGTAAGATGCGACTCTCACACCTGAACTCCGCTGGCCGATTGAGACGTTCATGTCCGAAATTGTCGATTCCTTTCCCGAAGAGCCGCTGGAAGAACTCCGTCGGGGAGCTCTCTATCGCTGGACTCTGTCTCGCAGAACCGAATCCGCTTCCCAGGAACTTCCCGACCGGATCACCGGACGTCTCATCGAAACCAAAGAAGGATTCGTGTATCAGAACGCCCTCCAGCGCGGCAAACAGGAACTCCACGAAAATCGGTCCCCCGCGGAAACTGCGGAATTCGTCAAAAGCTCGTTTGGCGAGAGCTATCGACAGCTCAATCTGCACGGACCCACCGCCGACTACGAACTGAAAGCCAAACCGAACGGACGCATCAAACTGAAGCGGATGAAACCCTCGATCAAGGATTATGTCGCGTCGCACGATCGCTCGAAGAATTACCTGCTTCCCGACGATCGTCCGATTCCGTTTCTGATCGAAGCGGGTCTGATGACGAAAGAGGGAAAACTGAAATCTTCCGGGCGGGCCAAATTCCGACAGATCAACCGCTATCTCGAATTCCTGAAAGACATCCTGCCCGAGCTTCCCGTCGATAGACCGCTGCGGATCATTGACTTCGGTTGCGGCAAAAGTTACCTCACCTTCGCACTGCATCATTGGTTGACTGAGATCGAGCAGCGTGACGCGGACATCGTCGGCCTCGACCGCGAAGCCTCCGTCATCGATCATTGCCGTTCGGTGGTCAAAAAACTGTCGCTCGAGCATCTTTCCTTTGAGCAGGGAGAGATCGCCGGTTATCAGCCTGAGGGACCGGTCGATCTGGTGATCTCTCTACACGCCTGCGACACCGCCACCGATGACGCCCTCATTCAGGCAGTCGCCTGGGACGCCAAAGTCATCCTCGCAGTTCCGTGTTGTCAGCACGAACTCTTCTCGCAACTCCACAATGAAACGCTCCAGCCTCTCCTCTCGCACGGCATTCTGAAAGAACGCTTCGCGGCGATGGCGACCGACACCTTACGCGCGCTGGCGCTGGAAGCGGTCGGTTACGATACGCAACTGGTCGAATTCATCGACATGGAACACACACCCAAGAACATCTTGCTGCGTGCCGTCAAAGGGCAGGGGAGCGAGGGGCGTTCTCACGCCGAATTCGAGAGCTTTCGCGCCTCACTCGGAGCGCCGCAACTGCGGATCGAAAAACTGCTCTAATCCACGAACAGAAACTCATTCGTCAGCATCAGTGCCTGAATCACCTGCTCCCAAGCCCCCAGCGGCGGGGGAGGAGGAGGCTGGAAGTCGCGACGCGCGTTCCAGACTTTCACTTCACTGGTGGGACCGCCCGTTTGTTCGAGCAACGTAATCACCGGCGTCCACCGACTCGCGTCGGAGTTCGTGTTGCCGTTTTTGTCGAGGACGAAATCGATCGTCTCCCCGACGGAAACCGTGTACTCCTCAACCTCGGTCGTCGCCGATGATTTCAGAACGCTCCATTCGCCCAAGCGTCCTCCCTCACCGGCGATGATTTGGACGTGAACGCCGTCCCCTTTGTCGCGCAGATGTTCCAGTTCGCCGGTGATCTTGATTTTCCCGGCGACCGGAGAAACCCAGCGTTTGATGGCCGCGTATTCATCGAGACGTCCCGGATGCCAGACGGCATCCCCAAGACGCAGGTGTCCGACGGTCGGGTGAGGAAACTCGTTTGCGTATTGATAGTTCTGTCCGGTGAAGAGTTCCAGTTCGTGAAATCCGTCCGCCCGCAAAGAGTCTGGATCGGGAGATCCGTAGCCGTAGCGCCACGGACCGCTAAGCGGGGAAGTTCCGGAGTCGGTCGATTTGATAAATCCGACCGTCAGGCGAACTTCCTCGGAGGTCGCTTCTCGTCCGAAAAGATGACGGTAAAGAAACTGGACCTTCTCTTCCGGAGTCTGCTGTACCTGAAACTCGGAACTGTTCGCCAGTTTGCGAGCCTGATCGATCACGAACGGATGGTTCATCGCGAACAGCGCCTGTTGGGGGACCATCGTTTCCGCACGTTCGGGGGTGCTTTGATCGGGCGTTGCGAAATCGAACGTTGAATAGATCGGATCGAGATTCACACGGTCGATGAAGCCGTACACGGTTCGTCGCGTGGTGAACGGTTCCGCCGTCAGGTCTTCCGGTTTCCCGCCGACCGAGAGATCGATCTCTCCCCCCGCGACTAGCATGGCGTCCCGCATCGCTTCAAAGTCGAGACGTTTGCGATTCGCCCGCCACAGGTAACGATTGTCGGGATCGATGGACGCCCGCTGTTCGTCAATCTCGCTCGACTGACGATACGTTCGCGAGAGGACGATGGTGCGAATCAGTTGTTTGACCGACCAGTCCTGCTGAATGAAATCGTTCGAGAGCCAGTCGAGAAGTTCCGGATGCGTAGGAGCATCGCTGCGAAGCCCGAAATCGCCCGGCGTACTCACCAGTCCCTGATCGAAGAGGTGCATCCAGACCCGATTGACCATCACGCGGGTCGTGAGCGGATTATCTTTCGCGACGATCGCTTCCGCCAGTTCTCGTCGTCCCGAAGCATCCTTCGGGAACGGCTGTCGATCCTCTCCCGCGAGCACTTCCAGAAACTGTCTCGGAACGCGATCTCCCCGTCGTCGGGAATCGCCGCGCAGGAAGACCGAGGGAGTGATCGGTCGCTCGGCATCTTCCATCACCATCGCCCGCGCGGGAGAACCGGGATGCGAGACTTCCACCTCCTTGACTGCGTTCTGCACTTTGGCCAACGCCACGCGTCCTTTTCCTAACAGACGAGACGCCCTCGTCACCGCTTCCACATCCAGCACAAACGGGCTTTTCGGATCGTAGAGAACCTGTCGCACCTGTTCCCAGTTCGGATCGTCGAGCGCGACTTCGGACGGTTTGGAATCTTTTTGCTCCTGTTGCGTTTGCGCAAACTTCTCCTGCGCCTGTTTCAACAGTTCGCCGAATGTTTGTTGTAACTCGATGGAATTGTGGGGCGGATTTTCGGTCAGCGCCTGTTTGACGAGCGGATTGATTTGATTGCCGTACGTTTTCAGCAACTCGTCGCGTTTGGCGTCGAACTGCTTCTCGGGAACACGAACGAGCACCAGATACGCCCCCAGCACCGGATGTTCCCGCCACGGCTTCTGTCGCGCGGCCCGATCGAGATTCTGAGCGAGCGGCGTCATCGCCGTCTCTTTGAGTTGGCGTTTCGAGATCAGCGATCGCATCGATTCCTTTTTGGTCACGTTCATCTCGTAGTAGCCGATCAGATAGTCGGCGGGACGCTTCCGCAAGTCGCGATGAGCGTCGACGCGCAGACTCTGTTTGTATTCGTCGAGAGCGGTCTGCTTTTCGGCCCGCACTTTCTGAAAGTCTCGCAACTCTTTTTCGGGAACCGGAAAGCCTTCGACGAGCGGCAGGTCGTCTGGAATCTGGCTGCTGGCAAAGACGCCGTAGAGTGAATAGTAATCCTCGATCGGAATCGGATCGTACTTATGATCGTGACAGCGGGCGCAGGTGACGGTCAGTCCCAAAATTCCGCGGCTGACGACGTCGATCCGGTCGCTGATTTGTTCCTGTTGGTTGTTTCGAAATCTCGGACCGACCGTCAGTAAACCCAACGCCGCCAGATGCTGAGAATTCTCCTGATCGACGAGCTGGTCCGCGGCGATCTGATACTTCGCAAACTGATCGTACGGCATGTCTTCATTGAAGGCCCGAATCACCCAGTCCCGATACGTCCAGGCGTAAGGATAACGGGGATCGATTTGCGGGAACCAGTCCCTGGTGTCGGCGTAGCGGGCGATGTCGAGCCAGTGACGTCCCCAGCGTTCTCCGAAATGCGGCGACGCCAGTAGGCGATCGACCACTTTACGATACGCATCGGTACCTTCGTCGTTCACGAAATCGGCGATTTCCCCTTCGGTCGGCGGCAAACCGGTGAGATCGAAAGTGAGTCGCCGAATCAGCGTGCGGCGGTCCGCCTCTCTCGAGAGCGATAAATTATGTTCGCGTAGTTTCGCGACCACGAAACGGTCGACCGGATTCCGGACCGGCAACTCTTCGGGAAGATCGGGGAACTCCGGCTTCCGGATCGGTTGAAACGCCCAGTGGTCGGCGGCCTGCTTGCCAATGTATTCCTGATCTCCGAGCATCGGACCGGCGGGCATATCGTCCGCCGGCCAGGGGGCTCCCATCTTGATCCACCGGGAGAGCGCACCGATATCTCCTTCACTGAGCGGATCCGCCGGCGCGGGAGGCATCTCGAACGATTCGTGGCGAACCGCCTCGATCAGCAAACTGTCGTCCGGTTTTCCGAGGACCATCGCCGGTCCGCTGTCGCCTCCTTTGAGAACGAATTCGCGCGCGTCGAGACGCAGTCCCGATTCCTGCTTCTTCACACCGTGACATTCCTGACAATGTTGAGCGAGGACAGGGCGAATCCTTTTTTCGAAGAACTCGATCTGCTTCGGAGTCGGACCCGCCGCATTTGCGGTGAGTACGGAACCGAACAGAATCGCCATGGTGCTGAGCAACTTCATGGAACACAAACTCCGGTAGGTCATCATAGAGGCGGGAAATCGTCAAACGATTCGTCAAAAGGTGGGACTTTCCATTATACCGTTTGACCGAGACCGCGTCAGGGAGAAAGTCTATTTCGGGTGATTTCAAAGGTCCGATTATGAAGTTTCGCAGGTCCGGGAAAGCCTTTCGGATCACGAAATTCGATCGTTATTGACAGTTTTTCCCGGCCTCTGTTACTCTTCCCCCTCCCTTCTGAAATCGTACCGAACGGAAGCGACATTGATGTCTGACTCTCCACAAGCCATTGCGATCCCCGGCAAACACAATCTGCTGATGAAAGTCGTCCAGCGGTATGTCCCCCCGGCGGAAACGATCAAGGTGCTCGACCTGGGGGCCGGGGAAGGTGCGTTTTCTCAGAAACTCGACGATGCCGGATACGAAGTCGCCGCCTGCGATCTCTTTCCCGAGATGTTCCGTTATTCCAAAGTCGAATGTCGGAAAGCCGACCTTCACGAACCGCTCCCTTATGACGACGGCGAATTCGATCTGGTGATCGCGGTGGAAGTGATGGAGCATCTGGAAAATCATTTGCGATTATTTAAAGACATCTCCCGCATTTTGAAACCAGGTGGAACTTTTATGTTCTCCACCCCCAATATCATGTCGCTCAAATCGCGGATGCGGTTTCTGTTCTCCGGATTTTTCTACTCGCATGGGCCACTGGAGCCGGGGGTCGACGAACCCGTTCATCAGCACATTGCTGCGTTCACGCCGAATCGCTACCGTTTTATTCTCGAGAAAGCGGGCCTCGAACTGACAAATATTGATACCGATAAGTATCAGAAGTATTCGCAGTTGATGTGCTGGCTTGCGCCGTTCATCCGGTTCTATACGAAAAAGAAATTCGGCACGGAACTGACACAGTTCGAAAATTGCCCGGCAGCGCTCTACGGTCGTACGATGGTCGGTGTCTCAACAAAGAAATAATACCGGCACGCCTCACCAGAGATAAGAAGGTGACTCGACACCGGGAGTGATCGCCAAACACCCGCAGCACCACATATCTTCTATTGTACAGCGGGGCATGTAACGATGCAGTTGATAACAAACCTGCTGGCTGACATTGCTGCCGTACATTCCCAAATGTCGCAGATTCCATAAATGACGAAGCTGCATCATCCCGATATCGGTGACGCTTGAGGTCCCCAGAACAAGGACTTCCAGTGTCGTGATGCGTCCGAGGACGCCGAGCATCTCGTCGTCGATCCCCCAGTTGCTCATCCAGAGTATTTTGAGGTGGGGGAGCTTGGTGAGATGCTTCAATCCCTCGACCGTAAAGCCCTCCGGTCTCACAGGAACGGCACGGTAGCCGCTGCCTGTTTTCTTGATCGGGTAACTCCGTTCCAGCGTCAGTTTCTCCAGAGGTTTCACCCGCGAAATAATTTCCAGCAACTCCTCGCTCACCAGCTTTTCGTGAACCCAAATCTCTTTCAGATGGGGCATGGTCGTAATGACTTCCAGCCCCTCGGACGACAGAAATTCATTGGGACCGAGACTGATTTTTTCGATCGTCGGGCACATGGCCCGCGCGGCGAGGAATCGATCTTCCGTAGGAACCGATAATCGTTTCAAGTTGGGAAGCGTCGCCAGAACTTCAAAACCGGTCAGATCGAGCGGGCCGTTATTCGGGATGTAAGGCTGCGGGTATTTGTAATCCTGCAGACTCACATCATCCAGCCGGGGGAGGTCGGCGAGATGCTTCAACTCCGAGGTGTCACTCCAGCCTTTCGTCAGGACGATTTCCAGTTGCGTGCGATATTTGAGATGTGGTTTGAGGTGTTTCAGGTCGGTATCGCGGATTTTGCGATAGGAGGCGAGCGGAAGCGACTGCAAGGTGGGGAGTTCGGCGAAGAGATGCAGATCCTCGTCCGCGACTTTCAACCCCTTGACGACC
The DNA here is from genome assembly GCA_014762625.1 of Planctomycetaceae bacterium. Taxonomy (GTDB): domain Bacteria; phylum Planctomycetota; class Planctomycetia; order Planctomycetales; family Planctomycetaceae; genus JABURQ01. Next base: position 47,590 of record JABURQ010000013.1, read on the forward strand.
TTCAGCTTCATCTGCTGAAAGTAAGGCAGCGTCTCTTCGTTCAAGGGATCGTAAGATAGGGTCAGATAATCAAGCCGGGGGATTTTCGTCAGAGACGTCAGACAACCGGAATCAGTGTTGGTGCTGGCGAGATTGAGCTTTCGCAAACGGCTGCAACCCGCCAGATGCTCAATGCCGGCATTGGTGATCGAGCCGTTTGCGGAGAGATTCAGATTCACTAACTTTTTTAGCGATCCCACGTGTTTCAATCCGGCGTTGGAAAACCGATACCCCTTATGAACGTTGATCCCGCGAAGGTTCAACAATCCGAGATGGGGAAGTTCGTCAAGAATCTGCAGATCGTCATCGGAAATCGGCAGGCACTTCAGATTCAGCCAGTTCACCTGCCCGAGGTCGTTGAGTTTGTAGGTTCCGCCCAGTTCATCCAGACGCGCAAGCACATTGGCAGATGTCGGTTTGTCGGACGTTCGATCGACGGGAGATTCGTGTTCCAGAACGCGAACACTCACCACAAGAGCCGTCGCCGTGAGAACTAGAGCGAGTTTTGTCAGCGTATTTCGCATGACGTTATTTTAGCGGTATTGTGAGATGATGTCATGATTTGATCGGCGAAGTGTGGCTGATCTGTCGGAAGAGCATTCACTCTCCCGCTGCGAGGCGGGCCGCCAGCAAGGTATTTTTCAGCAGCATCGTGATCGTCATCGGACCGACTCCTCCCGGAACCGGACTGATCGCTCCCGCGACTTCTTTCACGTCATCAAACGCGACATCCCCCACCAGTTTTTTCTCTCCCACGCGATTCGTGCCGACGTCGATCACAGTCGCCCCTGGCTTCACCATCTCCGCCGTCACAAACTCCGGCTTCCCGATGGCGGCGATCAAAATGTCGGCGGTGCGGGTGATCTCGGCGAGATTCTGTGTACGAGAATGACAGACCGTCACAGTCGCATTCGCGGCCGCTCCCTTTTGCATTAAGAGTAAGGCCATCGGTTTCCCGACAATTTCGCTACGTCCTAAAACGACGGCGTGTTTGCCGGCAATTTCCGTTCCCGATTCGATCAACATCTGCTGGACGCCGTGCGGCGTACAAGGCAGAAACCGCGGACGTCCCTGGACGATGAGACCGACGTTTTCGGGATGGAACGCATCGACATCCTTCAGCGGCGTGACGGCGTCGAGGATCGCCAGTTCGTCGATCTGTTCGGGAAGCGGAAGCTGACAGAGAATTCCGTGAACGGTCTCGTCGTTGTTGAGCTGGTGGACGAGTTGCAGAAGTTCGTCCTGAGTGGTTTCAGCGGGCAGCCTGTGAAGGGTGCTGCCGATTCCAGTCTGCTCGCAAGCCCGCTGTTTATTGCGGACGTAAACCGCGGAAGCGGGGTCATCGCCGACGAGAACCGCGGCGAGATGTGGTTGAACACCGGTCTTGGCTTGTAGCGCGGCGACTTCTTCGGCAAGGCCCGATCGAACCTTCTGAGCAATTGCTTTCCCGTCGATAATCTGCGCAGACATAGCGTCAATGCTCCTTTTCGAGTGTCACCTGGAAGAACGCCGGAGTCCGAACCGACGTCTGCCTCAGGCTACGAAGTGACCGCGAAAAAGACCAGTCTGCGAGATCAATCCCCTTCGGAACTCTGCACAGAAGTCGTGGAGGTGACCCGAGCTTCCGAATGAACATCGTCGGAGTTCTTTGCCGAAACTTCTTCCGACGGATCCTCCTGTACCGTTTCAGCCTCAGGCAGGTAACCGATCATTGCGAAGAATTCTTCTTCGCTCTGGGGAATGTCGTCTTCTTTGGCCAGCTCTTCGACGCGCCAGTTTTCATCGGCGACCGGCTCATTCCTGTACTGTTCCCGGAGTGAGGCGATTTCGTCGGGGAAATGATTGAACGGTTTGAGAATCACGTCATCCCCGGCACTCACCCCATCGCGAATCACAAACGATTCGTCGTTGGAATGCACCACGGTGATTTCTTTCCGCAGAAACGATTCACCGAACGGAACCCAGACGAAATATTTGTGTCCCGTCTGCACGACCGCGTCGACCGGAACCTGCGTCACCGGTTCGTCGATTTCATCCACCAGCACTTCCACCTGAGCCGACATTCCCGGACGAAGTTCTTCGGAGAGATGATCCGGAATATCGATGTGAAATTTCGCGATATACTCTTTTTGATCGTAATTCGGACGACGTCCCGGAACCGGCAGGGCCGAAAGTTCGCTTAGTCGGCAAGGGAAAATTTCATTCGGCAGAGAATCGATCAAAACAGTCGCGGGCAAGCCTTCGCGAATTTGTGCGATCATCGACTCGTGAATCCGGGCTTCCACCTGCATCTTCGCCAGATTCGGCAGGTGAATAATTTTCTGCCGCTCTCTTACAACTGAACCTTCCTCGATCATTTCGGGACTGCGAGACGAACTGTTATTGGCGTAGACGACTTCTCCCGCCTGGGGGGCCACCAGGGTACAGGCTTTGATCTGATCTCGGATCCAGTTCAGACGACGCAGATAAATATTGTAAACGCGTTCGCGAGAGGCCAGAAAGGCCCGCAATTGAGCCATCGATGCTTCACCCGCCAAACGAACCCGCTTGGCATGGCGTTTCAGATGCTCGGCGCGCTCCGTCAATTCCAGCAGTTTGCGTTCGTGCGTGAAGTCCTCCATCACTTGCTGCGAACGTTCCTGATTGGCGACGGTGTTTTCCAGCTTCAAGACTTTCAAACGTTCCTTCTCGACATCGTCGATCGTCTTGTATCCTTTGGAGGCCAAACGCTCGGTAAATTCGAGCGACTCCTCGGCGCGGGTCAAATCTTCTTTACTGGACTGAAGATTCCCTTCCAGTTGCTCGACTTGTTGCGGATAAGTACCTTCCTGATATTTTTTCAGGTCCAGTTCGGCCAGATGGGCGTTCAGTTCCGCTTGGGAGTTGTTGCTCTCATTGATCGTCTGACGAATTTCCACATCCTTGATTGCTTTTTGATACTGAGCGTAGAAATCGTTGACGCGTATCTCATATTTTTGTTCGTCTTTTTCCAATTCGGTCGGATCGAGTCGGCAGACGACGTCGCCTGCCAGAATCTCGCGTCGTCGAATCTCTTCACCCGGCGTGACGACAACTTCCGAAGAGGGGTTTTGTTTCTGATAAGTGAAGCGGTGTGCTTCGCCGTCCCGATCTTCAACCACGATGACGGATGATTTTTCGCTAGTGTGACGAACCGTCTTCACAACACCATCCACCGGGCTCAACAGAGGTTCCGCTACTTCATCCCCGGCAGGAATCAGCCAGAGAATGGTGGTCCGTTCATCGACTTCACTGGCGAGCGTCGATTTTTCCTGACTATCGATCTCACCGCGCGTGTCGATCGTCTGGCGGAACGGTGCTTTCTCGACCTGAGCCGTCTGAATCACATTCCCGGTGGGACCGAGAAGACTTTCTTCCGGCGCCTCACTCAACAGAGGCAAGGTCATCACCAAAAGAGCAACGACGACGGAACTCAGGAGTGCCAATTTGCGAACGTTCTGCGCGAGGAATTGACGTGTACGGGAGGAGTAGGTCATGGCGGGATTCGAATTCGACAATCAATCCAGGTGGGCGTCCTGCGACAGGGAAATTGTCGATTATTTGGAGGTTAAGTTAGGTGGGTCAATTTTGAGGGATTTTGGAAAATCTAGTCCGAGAAACACAAACGTCAATGTTCAAATGCCTGTGGGAGGCGGGGTAGGAGAACTAACGAAGCGTCCTTTCATACGGATCCGAGAATCCTGATGCATCAATGTTGGTTTATTATAACACCATCATCGTCTTAAGGGGACCCCGGAATCCAGAAATTGGGGGAGAACCCCATAGAACCGTCCGGAAATTTTCCCCTCAGTGCGATATGACGCTTCAAGTTTTCCGGTTGCCGACCTGCGTCAGCTCGGTCACTATAAGAACCATGATGTCAGATACCTCATTTCAGCGCGATCAGCTCCTCTCGCAAGTTGACACTTCCGACATCTGGGACATTGTCATTATCGGAGGTGGAGCTACCGGAGGTGGAATCGCCGTCGATGCCGCCTCGCGCGGCTATCGGACATTACTGCTGGAACAATCCGACTTCGGGAAAGGGACCTCCAGTCGCTCCACAAAACTGATTCACGGCGGTGTCCGCTATCTCGAACAGGGGAATCTCAAACTCGTTACGGAAGCGTTGCGGGAGCGGGAGCGTCTACTCCATAACGCCCCTCATCTGGTACACGATCTCTCGTTTGTCATTCCGACTAGTTCCAGATGGTCCCGTTTTTATTACGGGCTCGGCTTGAAGGCGTACGACTGGCTGGCAGGACGTCAGTCATTCGGTCGATCGCAGAAAATTTCCGCCGGCGAAACTCGCAACCACCTCCCCGGCCTCAAACAGGGTATTTTCTCGGGGGGAGTGCTCTATCACGATGGTCAATTCGACGACGCGCGCCTTGTTATCAACTTGATGCAAACGGCCGTCGAGCAGGGAGCCGTCACGCTCAATTACTGTGAGGTGAACGAGTTGCGGAAAGATTCCCAAAACCGCATCTCGGGGGTGGAGTTCGTCGATCGGGAATCTCAGCAGAATTACCAGGTCCACGCGAACTGCGTGATCAACGCGACCGGACCGTTCAGTGACGCCATTCGCCGACTCGATGATTCCCAGGCCCCTCCACTCATCCTGCCGAGCCGGGGCATTCATCTGGTTCTGGACCGAAAATTTTTGGGTGGGTCCACTGCGATGCTGGTCCCCAAAACGCGCGATGGACGGGTGGTGTTCGCCATTCCCTGGCACGACCACTGCGTTTTGGGCACCACCGATACTCCCGTCAGCGAACCGCTGCTCGAACCGGGCGTCTCACCGGAAGAAATTGACTTTCTGCTCGAAACGGCTGCCGACTATTTCGATCCCGCACCGACACGCGACGACATCCTGTCCACCTTTTCCGGCTTACGTCCGCTGGTGAATCCCAGCGGCACCATGAAGTCATCGAAGGTCTCCCGCGAACATACCCTGGAGGTGAGCGAATCGGGCCTCCTCTCCATCGCCGGGGGTAAATGGACCACCTACCGCGAAATGGCCGAGGATTGTGTGAACCAGGCGGCGGAAGTCGCCGACCTTCCGCGAACGCCCTCCGTCACGGCGAATCTCAAATTGCGGGGAGCCGATATCGATCCCTCTTCTTCGCATCATTCCGGGGAGTGGGACACCTTCGGCGGCGATCGTCGAGGGATCGACGAACTGGTGAAATCTCACCCTGACTGGGGCAAACGGCTGATTGAAGAGCATCAACTGACAAGAGCCGAGGTGATCTGGTCTGTTCGGCAGGAGATGGCCAGAACGGTGGAAGATATTCTCACTCGACGGGAGCGAATACTACTTCTGAATGTCAGGGTTGCAAAATTGCTCGCCGAACCGGTCGCCGACATCCTGGCGGAAGAAATGGGACGGGACCCTCAGTGGCGGAACCAACAAATCGCGGAGTTCAACAAGTTAGCAGACAGCTATCTTCCTTCGAGCGATTGACTCAGCTCTCAATCAGACAAATGATAGAAGCACAGCAAGCTAACGAATTTAAAGGAAACCATCATGGCAAAAAATCACGCCCCCCGTTTTCTCGCCATCGTCGACGACGCCCGTAAGAACATCGAGGAATGCGCGGTTGATGACGTCAAAACCCGACTCGATAACGGCGAAGAACTGTTACTGATCGATGTCCGCGAAGAGAGCGAATTTGCGAACGCCCATATCCCCGGTGCGAAACATCTCGGCAAGGGAATCATCGAACGGGATATCGAGAAAGAAGTCCCCGAGACCGACACCGAGATGATTCTGTATTGCGGCGGTGGTTATCGTTCCGCGCTGGCTGCCGACAACCTACGCAAGATGGGATACACAAAGGCGATTTCGATGGATGGGGGTTTTCGGGGGTGGAAGGAAGCCGGCTTGCCGACCGAGTCCTGAATTTCCGCGAACTGACTAGAGGAATTCGATCCCGGCTGAAGGCTGGTTGCCTGAACGGTCGATGAGAGGGAAGGACCGGTTTTTCCGATTATGCCGGTCAGACCAACCTCCTCGAATGGCGTCAGGATCGTCCCATGTGCAAGCCTCTCCTGAAACGGATGCTGTCTCTCTTTGCGTGTCTGGCCATGATCGGTCTCGCGACCGGCTGTCAGTGTACGTCACTTACCGATCATTACGGCGACACCATCGACGACATCAGCGATTACGGCTTCTGCATGGACTGTTTCTACAATCCGTGCTGGGACCTGACGCGCATCGGCCATTCCGACTGGGAGAGGTGCAAGTTCAATCGTGCCTGGTGTGGCAAATGCCGCCAGCACCACTGCGAGAACGGTTGCGAATACTGCGACGGTTGCCCTCCCGCAGAGCTCTCAACCCGGTAGAAGAGGTGGAAGAGGCCGATTGGCCTATTCCTCTTCGCCGCTCCCTTTTTTCTTCTTCTTCTTTTTCTTCTTCTTCGGCGCTTCGTTAATGATCTCTTTGATCGGCTGAATGAAGAACGGTTTTTTCGATTTGGAAGAGAGCTGTTCGAGCTTCTTCTCGGCTTCTTTCCGTTGATCGTACGGGAAGCGGGCTTCTTCCTTCATACTGCTGCTGAAGACACCCCAGACGAGTCTTTTACGAGCTTCGGCAACAGCTTTCTTGCTGCGCGACTTCCGTTTTGACTTCTTTTTCTTTTTCTTCTTTTTGGTCGCGGTGGTCTTCTTCGCAGTCTTTTTTGCAGCTTTTTTGGCCATTTTCGGCAGCTTTCCCGAGAATTAGGTCGATCAAAATCAGCCTGAGAGGAGCTTAAAATAGCAAGTTTCTCCGCAATTCTCCACTGATCCGGGGGTTGGCAGCCTGATCCGAGCCGGTTTTCCTCTCCAGTAACGAGTCTGTCAACAGGGCGAAATCGCCAAATCCGGCCTCAAATCACGTAAGTCAATTATTAACAGGAGGATATGAGCATTTACGTCGTCCATCGACCTGGCGATCCGAGGCAATTTTTCCGAAATAACCAGAATAGTTTGTGCAATCGGACCTGATCTGCCGATCAAAGTATTGAGTCTTCATGGTTTGGAGATTCGATGCGCGAGGCTCCTCAGGGTGAGGAACTCGGGCACTTATACCGATAACTGATTAAATGAGACATCTCATCTGATGTCACAGGCGACTCTGCGGGGAGTCCGCCGCTCCCTTCGAACGGATTCATAAGGAGAGCTGTTCATGCGTAAGTTACGAGAATGGGTATTGACGTTGGGGGTCATGGCGGCTGCTCCTGCGGTTGGCTTGGCTGGTCCCTTTTCACTTCCTTCACTTCCCTTTACACAAGAGAAGGTCAGCAACCAGGATGTCGCGGAAAACATCGCCGCCTCACTCCAGGAAGCTCGACTCCAGGGAACCGATATTCAAATCGAGTTCAAAGGTGGCGTCGCCACTCTGGAAGGGAAAGTGACGGATGGCGGTCAGAAAGCCAAAGCGACACAAGTCGTGTCACAGGTGTCCGGCGTGAAAACCGTCGACAACCGTCTGCAGGTTCAATCGGCAAACGCTCCCTCCAGAGGTGGAATTCAGCAAGCGTCGTTTTCTAACGGAGCGACCGGGCCGAACTTCTCACCGATTCAACAAGTGAGCGGTGAAGCACCGGCACCCGCTCAATCGAATCAGGCAGTTGCCGAAAACATCGCCGGAGCACTCGGCTCCGCAGGCCTTAACGGCTTCGACATTCAGATCAGCTACCAGGATGGTACGGCAACCCTGACCGGTTCCGTCGCCAACAGTCAGCAACGTCTGGTCGCTGAAAAAGCTGCTTCCAGTGTGGGTGGTGTCAAATTGGTCTCGAACCAACTGAAAGTCCCGTCCGCTCCGCAAACTGCGGCTGCCGGACCTCAAATGGGCCCCGGTCCGCAGATGGGACCTGGTCCGCAAATGGGACCTGGACCACAATCGCCGTATATCCCCGCCGGATATCAGGGACAACCGGTCCCGACGGCTGGCTACGGAATCCCCGGTGCCGCGGCCTCTCACACGGTTCACAACTCACCGAACCTTCCGCCGCACTCTTACCCCACCTACGGGGCCTATCCGAACTACGCCAATGTGAGCTATCCGAAGCAATACTCAGCCTCGGCCTTCCCTTACATCGGACCGTTCTACCCCTATCCTCAAGTTCCGCTGGGCTGGAGAAAAGCCTCGCTGGAATGGAAAGACGGCTCCTGGGCTCTCGACTTCGATTCCCGGACCGACAAATGGTGGTGGTTCATGTCTCCCAAGAACTGGTGATCCGGTTCTGAGACAAAAAAAACGAACTCAACGCCTCCCGGAGATTCCGGGGGGCGTTTTTTCATGGGCCCAGCACCGACTTCACCCGAATACAGGCTTCTTTCGAAAATACTCGCGGAAAAATCCTTAAAACCGGAAAAAGCTCACAAGTGCGACGCCCGAATGATCGATATAGAAGATACCACGGTCATATTCGGACCGGGGGATTCGAAAGAGTCCGGCCAAATCACGGAAGCGGATTCTTCAGATCGAATTCAGCAGAACGAGCAAACGAGATCGGATCGAGCCAGGAGGCTCGACACAGTCACCGGAGGACATTTATGTTCAATCACAACAGCAGATTCAAACGCTTTCTTTTGTTGACCGGACTCTGTCTGGTTACCGTCGTCAACAGCGGTTGTAACGTCTCACTCGGCTTCGTCGAAGTCATGTGGGAAGGGATGACCTTCTGGCAAGTCGCCCCCCTCGTCCCCGTACCCGCTTACTGGAGCCAGAAAATCGAAGATGGCTACCATGAAGAAGAACGGTACGGACGCGTCCCTGTCCTCGATCCTGTCGAAGGAGAACACGCTCCGCTGTTTTGTATCGATCCCCCGTCTGATGATGAAGTCATGCGAGCCTTGCCGGATTCCGTCACCGGCGGCATCCCCTTCATCGCCGAAACACAACGCAACAACGTCCGCATCGTCGTCGAGCCGATCGTCGACAAACTGGAAGACTGCCGCTTCTATCCGATGGTCGGACCGGCTCGTCTCCACAAATGTCACTACAAGTGCACCGTCTACTTCGACGAAGTCAAACGTTCGGACTGGCCGATTCCTTTCTCTAACACCGACCAGCGTCAGGAAGTCGTCTACATCGACCACGATCACCTGATCCGGTGTGCCGGACCGGCGGCTCCTTAAGAAACAGACGTCGGCATCTCGCCGACCTCTCCGATTGCTCGTCGATCTGCTGATCGATCGTGCGGCACCCCGGTCTCCGGCCGGGTTGCCGTTTTTTATGCGCTCGCCATTTTCACCACGCCGCAATAGTTTCACCACGCCGCAAAAGCGTCGTGATAACGAACCGTCCCTGAACTCCCATCGAACGCGTTCGGAATCAATTCCGTCGCCATGAACGCTTCCTCTGGAACGTCGTATTCGCAACCGATCCCGAATTGCGATGCGGGGACGAAACCGAACCGCGGATAAAATTCCGGATGGCCGAGCACCACCACACCGGCCGCACCGATCTCCCGACACGCGGCCAACCCCGCTTCAACCAGCGCCGACCCGATCCCCTGTCGTTGATGATCGGGATGGACGGCCATCGGCCCCAGTCCCACCAGAGGAAGTTCCGGATGATCGTCGAGCGTGACCGGCGTGAAGAGAATGTGTCCGACGATCTCCCCCTCGATTTCCGCCACCTGAGAAACCACAGGTCCCGCTTCCTCCCGAAGCCGGTCCACCAGCCGCGCTTCCGCCAGAGTCTCAAACGCCGCCCGGTTTACGGCGTAGACTCGAAAGATATCATTCCGGTCTTCGGATCGAACAATCATTATTCCACCCTCTCCAGAGTCAGTAACCGGAACTCCATCGCTTCCCGACCGGGAATCTCTGTCGCCAGCAGCGACAACGTCCCGGTTCCTTGTTCCAATTGAATATTGCCGATCGGAACCGCTTTGAAATTCTTGACGTACGATTCCTGGCGCTCGTAACGATCGTGTTCCGCGCCGAGGAGGGGAACGTCGTGGGCCTCCTCGATCTGGAATTTCAAAACAGAGTCCTGGAATCGCAATTCGCATTTCGCTCCCGCGTCCTTTGCCGCGTAGTAAAGCACGACTTGATACGTTCCACTCTCACCCACTTCGGCATCCCAGGTAATCTTGCCGTCCGTCGAGGTCCAGTTGCGGAAGAACGAACAGTTCGGGAACTTATTCGACCGTTCGATCCCGCCGTGAGCCACTCCGTCCCGGGCCGGAAGCTGCGTCAGCGGAGAGCCCGGATGCGCGATCACGAACGGGCGATTGTCTTTTTCGTAGTCGGCCATAAATTCGAGACGATGATGATTGACGGCTTGCTGGAGCCGCTTCGCAATCTCCGGATGCTCCTTCGTCACTTCCTGCCGTTGTCCCGGATCGGCCACCATATCGTACAGACGCCCCTGATGGTCGAGTCGGAACCGCTGACTCCGGGCGCTGATTCGGTTCTTCCAATGATTGATCAACGGGCGATTCGGCCAGCCCTCCGGATGCCCCAGCAAGAGCGGCTTGAGACTCCTGCCGTCGAGTCGCTTCTCCGTCCGATAATCAACGCTCGCCAGATCGCACAACGTCGGCAACAGATCGCGGGCACAGGCGATCTGCGGAATCTTCATTCCCGCGTCGATCTCTTGAGGCCAGCGGATAAAGAGCGGACTGCGAACCCCTCCTTCATCCGTGGAGCCCTTCCGACCCCGCATCCCTCCGTTCCAGCGAATCCCGTTCGGTCCGTTATCGTGAAACCAGACCACAATCGTATTGTCGGCCACCCCCATCTGCTGAAGTTTGTCGAGCACGCGACCCACGTTCCAATCCAGATTCTCGCACATCGCCAGCGCACACCGTTTGTGATGATCCTTGTCGGGCGGCTCTTTCTGTTGCTCGTTGGAGAACTTCAACTCCTTGTCGGCGAACTTGTTCCAGAATCGATCGGGCACCTGCATCGGCGAGTGCGGCGTGTTGTAAGGTAGATAGGCGAAGAACGGCTTGCCTTTCTTGTGAGCCGATTCGATAAACGAGATCGCATGATTGGTAAAGTCGTCGATGCAAAAGCCTTCTCCCTCGACAATCCGCCCGTTATGCTCCAGCATCGGATCGAAATAGTTCCCCCAGTGACCGCTGCAAAAGCCGTAAAACTCATCGAACCCCCGACCGTTGGGATGATACGGATACTGCATCCCGTTATGCCATTTCCCGAACGCAGCCGTCGTATAACCGGCCTTCTTGAACAGATCGGCGATCGTCGTCTCATCGAGATTCATCCGCTCGCCGCCCGCCGACGTCGAATAAACGCCCGAGCGGGCGTGATGCCGACCGGTCAGAAACTCCGCCCGCGTCGGCGAACAGACCGGACAGACGTAAAACCGCTCGAAGCTGGCTCCGTCCCGGGCGAGCGAATCGATGTGCGGCGTCGAGAGGTCACTGTTCCCGGAGGAGGTCAAATCGCCCCACCCCTGATCGTCGCTCAGGAACACGACGACATTGGGAGCGTCGGCGGCAGTCAGACGGGAGGTAATGGATAGAAGCAGGACGAACACGAGGGCGAGCAGCGGTCGAACAATCATCATCGGTCTCTCGAAAACGTTTCAGAGTCTCAATCCCCGAGCCGGGGAAAGCTCGACTCCACTGTAACGCATCCGCTCTCAAATTGCCGGGTTCAAATTGTGATTGAGACTGACGTCCCGTTGGCAATGGAGAGTATTGAACCACCTACACTCTGACCGGCCACACCAACTGCCATCAATCGCATAGCCAATCCGCCAGCGATACGATGAATACACTTCAGAAAATCAGCAGAGGTCCATTCTCCCACAGTTCGTAATCGACAACTCCGTTGATGGAACGCGAGTCCGCACCGTCACGCTGGAATCAGATGGAAATCCAAGACCAAAGTCGGTTCGGTGCAAGCCGATCGAATTGTGGTCAACCTGGCTGACACTGATGTCCCATTACACAAATTGAGAGAAGCTTGGGCTGAATATGGATCGAGCGATTTAATGGAAATGATTGTTATCGATCGACACGGTAATATAATCAAGTTTTTCCCATGAGGAACTGTCAACATGTCGACAATCTATAGATTACGATTCGATTCTCGCAATATTCCCGAAAATAAGCTCGAATCAATTCTTCGAGAATGGGGTGAACCGAAGACCATAGAAGGTAGGCTAGAAATAGCAAAAACAGGGATTCGTTGTAGTATATCTTCTGAATCCGTCCTTGGAAAAGAATTAATCGAAGAGACCTATGGGGTTTTCGTTGACACTAGCCTTTCTTGCATTGCTGATAAATCTGACAATCATACGCAAGGTATCAAGAATCTTGTTGAACTAGTAGTTCTCATATTAAATCGAACATGCTGTGACTTTATCTTTATGGCAGATGACCGTACGAGACTCATGCGAGTTGCGGAGAATATTCTAGTTGACTCACGTGACGATTCGTGGTGGGAAATACGTTTCCATGACTTGCTTGTTCGACACGGGCTGCGCTATGAAGTGGAGGAGATGACTGATATATGAGCCGGGTGCCATCTTCCACATTTTGGGTGCCATGCCCTCGCTCGCGTGGGCATGCAAAACTCTTCACTCAAACAAACTCGAATCGATACAATCATCCATGTTGGTCAACACGGGGACTGAATGACGTTGGATTGAAATCGGTTCGTCCTCACCAATCTTCCAGGCAGACGCACTCGACCATCTCCAGTCCTCCATTCTCTCGACAAGACCGCGTCTCACAGGATTTTCGTGAACGTAACGGATCTTCTCGTGAATATCGCGCGTGGACCGCAAGTTTCGATCGTAACCACCTCCCCGTTGCCAGAATCGATACGAAGATTTCCGGTTCGGTTGTTGGTCGCAGAGTTCGGACAAGTACTCGGGAGAGTGTTCCCTCAACCACAGAATCGAACGTCTTGAGACCGATTGTTTCATCGTTGTCAAAATCGACGAAATGCGAACATCGGTATGCGGCCACAACACCAGATGTACGTGTTCCGGCATGATCACCCATGCCCACAAATCGAACGGATACTTTGATCGAGAAAGACTAATGGCATCGACCATCCACTGACAACTCCTGTCTTTACTCAACAACGGCAATCGACGAAAACAGGAGAATGTGAGAAGGTGGGCATCGCCGTCACGGTCGTAGACTTTTCTGGTTTTTCGATGACCGGAATTCATGAGGTCGATGATATCATGCCAGACAGAGAAAGGCATGCTCACGCAAGCGAGAGCATGAAGATATAGGAAGCCGGGGTCCCATTTGTTGTACATTCGGAGTGGTTCAAAACATTCCCAATCATCAACACAGAGGAGACCCCGACATGACTGATTATTTTATCGCACTCGACGTTCATTGTGCATTCTCGGAAATGGCTGTCATGACACAATCTGGAAAACTTATCCATCGCCAGAGGCTCCCGACTTCTATTCCCAATTTGAGAGAAGCGATTGCCAACGTTCGTCGTCCACGGAAACTCACTTTTGAGGAAGGGCCGCTGGCAGACTGGTTGTCACGAGAACTGCACGATCATGTTAATGAACTTGTTGTCTGTGATCCCTGTCGCAATCATTGGATTGCCAGAGAAGGAGATAAAGACGACCCTATTGACGCGCTCAAACTTGCCGATCTTTATCGAGGTGGCTATCTCAAGAAAGTCCATCAACCGAATACCCTGAAGCGTTCGTTGCTCAAACAACAAGTCTCGATGTACCACAGCCGGGTTCGCGAACGGGTTCGACAAAGCAATCAACTGGCCGTTTCGGCCCGTCGAACGGGTCTCCGCCGTCGATGGAAAACTGGCCCCGCCGCCACACGGTTGGACGCAGGGACGAGGGGCCTGGGGATGTTATCGCTCGCCGGGTGCCACTGGCGTCTCGCCAGTGCCTGGGAGACTATGATAAAATTTGCTTGTCTTCCTGTCCCTGGGACATGATGATCATGTGGGAACATACCCATCAGCAAAGATGTCTCATGTGCCCCCCTCATCGAAAACAAGTCAAGCACTACCACGAACCTGGTGACCTGCACGAACTCACCTTCTCCACTTATCGTCGACAACCATTGCTGACGAATCATGTCTGGCAGTCCTGGCTGTCTCAACACATTGAAGAAGCCTCTCGTTCTCAACAGTGCCGATTGATCGCCTTTGTCTTTATGCCCGAGCATCTCCATCTGTTAATTTTACCGGAGCAGCCAGATCCCAAAACCATTTCACGCTTTCTGGCTGCCGTCAAACGCCCTGTCTCCGTAAAAGTTAAAGAAGCATTGCACTCTTCAGGGAGTCCGTTGTTGGAGAAATTAACAATCCAGGAGAGGCCGGGGAAAACCGTATTTCGTTTCTGGCAAGAAGGAGCGGGTTACGATCGAAATCTGAATCGGGAGCAGACCGTGATGTCGGCCATCGATTACATTCATGAAAATCCTGTCCGTCGTGGTTTGGTCGTTCGTGCGTCGGACTGGAAGTGGTCGAGTGCTCGGTGGTATGAAACCGAAGGGTCCGTTGTTGATGCCGATTTGCCTGAGCTTCAGCATTTACCAGCGGAATATTTTGTCCGAGATAGCCAAAATCAGATAAGATCGGACGAGTAAGGAGCACTCACACTGGCGAGACGCCAGTGGCACCCGGCGCGATAGCAGGATTTGCTGTTCTTGCACTTAAAGCCAAAGAAATCTATGCCGCGGAAGACTCACCCGAGCTCAATGATCTGATGGCTAAGTATCAAACTGCGTTATATTATGAAGATACTTATGGATATATTCCTCAAGAAGTGATGCTGGATGTATGGGATTCAGCTGACAAATATTTGGCAACTTATGATATCAGTGAGGCAGCACGATATTCACTTAAATCAAAATTCTATTTGCAAGTATTGGGCGGCAAAATTAAATAAATTGCTTTAAGGATACTGATTATGACAGATAGTTACACAATCATCTCGTATCCCATTGGTGAGTATGTCTATGGGTACTTCTATATTCTTCTTGAAACTAGATTTCTTGGCGTTTTAGATTTAACTTCCGATCTTTCAGAATTGGAAAAAGAATATGTTCTTTGCTCAGAAAATAATGGTCAAGCCAACAAAATGATGAAGAATCAAGAATTTTCGTGGGTTGACGTTATTGATTACAGCGAGGATACAACCAAGTGCGGAAAGTGCGTGAATGGATATATAGAACGACACACAAAGAATATGCAATTAGAGGTTCTTGGTGATCTGCCGTTTGACCCTATTATATCAGGGGCACAAGGGTTTACTCTGTTTTCGGATGAATTACACAATCAACTTAAAGCAACCAATGTGAATAATTACCGGACAATAATTCCCGAATTACAATATCAACACCCACCAGAATCAGGTAATCCTCGAATCCATTTGGTCAATTACCATGGAAATAAGATTACGCTAAATCGCATTGTTGCAGGTGGGATGACCAATAGGTGTCCAAAGTGCATGAAAATTCCAGTTGTATGTGATTGTGGAAAAATTCATTACAAATGCCCGAATTGTAACACTTTAAATGTGTTTTATGATAACAATACAACTCCGCCTGAGGAGGCATCATTCAAATTATGTAAATCCACAATAACCAATACTCCTGTTGATGTCAGATTATGGGATAAATCTGACTTTATTGCACCTTTCTATGTAACTCGAAGTGTAATCGATTGGCTTCAATCAGTGCACGCATACCCTTTCGTTGCGATACCAGTTCCATTTTATTCAGACTTACCTACATGCCAACTTGACAGCATTAAAAAACAAGCCTCCAGACCTCTATGAGTGACATTTTCCGCAGGGTGGCCCGACCGATAGATCGGTCGGGTGACGTCTGTCACAAGAATCTTCCCATCATGCGGCTGCGAATTGAGACCAGACTTCCCAATTCCATCTCTCTGCGCCGCCGCGCCTCTGCGCGAGTCTCCTTTTCTCTTCCTTCCGTGAGTCTCCGTTGGCTTCCGTTTCCTCCGTGTTCTTACTGATTCCCTTCGCGTGATCGCTACAGCCTGCTCGTCGCTGAATGGTGGTCGTTGATACTTCAATTTCTATCCGAGAAATCCGCGTCATCGGCGGTCTTTCCATTAGGGGTTTTTGATTTCTGATTTTGGAACGGTGCCTGGCCTCTTGTGCTCACGCACCCCGTTTGGCGACCAAACGGGGCTACCCGGCTGCGTGTCAATGTCTGACAACAATCCTGCATTAGGGTAGAGAGAGTTTGATCTTTGGCAAGTTGATTTGTTGTTAGTTGTGATTGGTCAGTGGTCAGTTGCGGTTTGCTGTGTGCGCGACAACTGACTACGGACAACGAACCACGGACAAACGACTGTGGTGACCAGACTCACTGAAAACGTAGACTCTGCCTGCTTTCTCAAACAGCGAGGAATTTCGCTTTGGCCATCCCAAGCTTCAAAAGTGATCAAAACCATCGGGTTTCGTCCCAAGATGACAATATGACAAGATGACAACTCGCAAAATTGTCAAGTTGGAAACTCTCGGGGTTCAGCCATCAGACAACGGAATCTTTTCCGAACAGTCACAGTCAATTAACAGAGAGCGACAGCGGCTTTTTGAGAGCTGTGAGACTCCTTATACTGAACTCGCTGCTAACAGCCCGTTGAACGTCTTCCGACACTTTGCCAACAAGGAACTCTGATGTCATCGTTGCCGCTTCTCAATGAGCCGTACCCGTTGTCCGAAGACCAGATTCAGCAGTTCCAGACGGAAGGTTTCATTCATCTCAAGAATCTCTTCGATGCCGAAACAATCTCGCGCTACCGGGACCAGATCGCCCGCGTCACCTACAACAATAATCCCCTCGCCGGTAAAAACCGCGACGAACTCGGCACCTACGAAAAAGCGTTTATCCAGGTGACCAATTTATGGACCAAGGACGAGGTCGTTCAAGAATTTGCCTGTAACAAACGCCTGGCGAAAATCGCGGCCGACCTGCTCGGCACTTCGGGCATTCGGATGTGGCACGATCAGGCACTGTTCAAAGAGCCCTCGGGAGGATTCACGCCGTGGCACGTCGATCAACAGTACTGGCCGATGTCGTCGGGTCTTTCCGTGACCGCCTGGATTCCGTTGCAGGCGGTTCCGCTGGAGATGGGTCCGCTCTGTTTCGGTCGGGGGAGCCATCAGAAAAAGATCGCCCGCGATATGGATATCTCGGATGAATCGGAACGGTACATTCAAGATCAGGTCAAAAAGCAGAACATCGATGAAGTTCAGGAGCCGTACGATCTGGGGGACGTCAGTTTTCATTACGGCTGGACCTTGCATCGGGCCGGCCCCAATACCACCGACCAGCCGCGAGAAGTCTTTACGGTGATTTACATGGACTCGGCGATGAAATTGGTCGAACCGAAAAACAGTTACCATCAGGCCGATTGGGAAGCGTTCACGCCCAGCACACAAATCGGCGAAGTGATGGACGATCCACTGAATCCGGTGTTGTGGCCGTGATCGGACTTGTTTTTCGGAATAGTTCTGTCTCCTGAGTGTGGAGATCGGCTACAGTGAAGCTTCGATGATTCATGCTGCATAACGAGCGGGAGTCAGATCGATGCGGGAATTCCAGAAAATCTTCGTGATCGCCTTGCCGCGTTGTGCGACCGTCTCGATGAGCGAGGCGCTGGGCAGACTCGGTCTCTCGATCGCCCATTTGGGGAAAGTTCACGGCGGCAATCCCGACCAGCATCACGACAACCGGCGACTGATTCGTATGCATCAGCAGATTTCGTCGAGGGATTACGATCTCGACATCCTCCAGGAATGCGATGGACTGGCCGATTACCCCGCCTGCATCTCCAGTGTCATCGAGCAACTCGATCAACAATATCCCGGCAGTTTATTTATCAATGTTCGCCGGGATGGTGAACTCAACCAATGGTTGCAATCGGTCGAACGTCAGTTTGTCGGTTTGCGATTGATCAAAACGGGGGAATCCTCGACCGAGGAGGACCGCGAATTCTCGAAAGCGATGGCCAACTTCCGCCGTCGGACCTTCGGACAAACTGAATTTGAACCGGAGGCGTTTCGAGATGCCTACTGGTCGTATCAGAATTTTGTCGACGTTTATTTCTCCAGTCGCGAGCACGACCTTTTGACGATCCCCGACATAGGATTGCTCAAAACGGAAGGTTACCGACGCCTGTGTGAATTTCTCGAAGTCGAGACGATTGACGAACCGTTCCCGTGCAGCAATCAGCACAGTGAACCGCCGAAACAGGCGTTTCTCCAGGCGTTAAGGGAAGGCCGGATTGATTCCAAGTCGGGAATCTCTCCCGAGGAAGCAATGTTGAAAGAATGAGCTCCTCGCTGCGGCAATATTTACCCTCGGATTACATTCCAGAGCAGCATCAGGCCGATCAGGATCAGCAGATAATATATCACTTGCCGAAATCGCCGGGCGGGTATCTTCTTCGAGACCAGATAGCCGACCAGTAACCCGAGGCACAGTCCCGGTACCGCCGACGCGAAACTGATCAGAACGCGCTCGGTGATCATGCCCTGAGTAAAATGCATCATCACGACCCAGATCGTGCAGACACTGAAAAAGCTCTGCAGTTGCCCGCGAAACTTTTCCGGCATCCAGTGTCTCAACGAACCGTAAATCACGACGGGCGGACCGGCGGTGTTGTACGCGCCTCCGAGAAGACCGGCAAGAAACCCGGCCAGCGGCGCCCAGCGATCGTTCGAGAGCGTCTGACGATGGACGCGTTTGAGCGACCAGATCGCGAACCCTAGAATCATCACCGCCAACAGCGATTTCACGATTCGATCCTCGGCGGTTCGCAACATCCAGACGCCGAGTGGAATGGAAACCAGCGAAGGCAAAATCATCTGCAGCGCACCGCGGAAATGAATGTGTTTCCATTCTCGAATCAGGATGCTGCTTCCGCTGACGAGCGAGATCAAAGCGACTGTGGGGCTGGCCTGTTCGATGGGGAGAAACCAAGTCAGCAGCGGCATGGCGATCAGCGCTTCGCCGAATCCAAAGATTGCTTTGACTGTGGCCGCAAAAAAAATGATGCCGCTAATCGCCAGTATTTCGTCCGCTCCGGTCACCGGAGAAGTCCTTCCGAGGGGTTGAGGTTTTTCTCACCATAATCGGCAGGAGAAAAAATTGCACCTCTGCGACTTTGCATCAACACAATCTCAAATCCCCGACGTCATCCGTTCCCGATGACGCACGATGGCCGCTTCCACAAAACCGCGGAACAATGGATGGGCGGCGGACGGTTTCGATTTAAATTCGGGATGATATTGCACGCCGACAAACCACGGATGATCGGTCACTTCCACCACTTCCGCCAATAAACCGTTCGGACTAGTGCCGACGGGCGTCATGCCGTTGTCGATGAACTGCTGCTTGTATTGCGGGTTGAATTCATAACGATGACGGTGTCGTTCGCTGATTTCCTCCTCGCCGTAGGCCTCGCGGGATTTCGAACCTTCCTGCAGGATGCACGGCTGAGCGCCGAGTCGCATCGTGCCCCCTTTGTGGGTAATCGTTTTCTGTTCTTCGAGCATACAGATCACCGGGTGATCGCAGTCGGAGGCGAACTCGGTACTGTTGGCGTCGGCGAGACCGAGCACATTGCGGGCGAATTCGATCACCGCGCACTGCATGCCGAGGCAAATTCCGAAGAAGGGAATCTCACACTTGCGAGCGTACTCAATCGCCTGAATTTTTCCTTCAATCCCCCGCATGCCGAACCCGCCGGGAACGAGAATGCCGTCTACTCCGGCGAGCAAGACTTCGGGGTCTTCGTTTTCCAGTTCCTCCGCTTCAATCCGCTTGATGATGATGCGCGCCGAGTGGGCCATGCCGGCATGATCGAGCGATTCGTAAATAGATTTGTAGGCATCGCGGTGTTCGATGTATTTACCGACGACGGCGATCGTGCATTCGGTCTGCGGTTTGCGGATGCGATGAATCAGTTCTTTCCAGTCCCCCATATCGAGCGAACCGCCGGTGAGACCGAGTTTGTCGAGGACCAGTTGATCGAGTTTGTGTTCGGCGAGTCCGAGGGGGACTTCGTAAATCGAGAATTCTTTGTCGACTTCTTCGATGACCGCTTTCTCTTCAACATTGCAGAAGAGCGCGATCTTTTTGACATTATCATCACCCATCGGACGTTCGGTCCGCACGACGAGAATGTCGGGCTGGATACCGATCTCGCGCAACTGGCCGACGCTGTGTTGCGTCGGTTTGGTTTTCATCTCTTTGGCGGCTTTGAGATACGGCACCAACGTCAGATGAATGAAGAGGCAATTTTCGCGACCGATATCGAGAGGGATCTGACGAATCGCTTCCAGAAACGGCAAGCCTTCGATGTCGCCGACCGTGCCGCCCAGCTCAGTGATCACGATATCGACTTCCGGCTCGTCGAGATCGAGCACGCAACGTTTAATTTCGTCGGTGATATGGGGAATGACCTGGACCGTCGCGCCGAGGTATTCTCCCCGCCGCTCTTTATCAATCACGCTGGAATAAATCTGACCGGTGGTGTAGTTCGATTTCTTCGAGAGCGGCGACGATGTGAAGCGCTCGTAATGGCCGAGATCGAGGTCGGTTTCCGATCCGTCATCGAGGACGTAAACTTCGCCGTGCTGAAACGGACTCATCGTTCCCGGATCGACATTCAGATACGGGTCGAGCTTCTGCATGCGAACATTGAGCCCGCGGCGTTCGAGCAACATGGCAATCGATGCCGAGGTCAGTCCTTTGCCGAGCGAACTGACGACTCCTCCGGTGACGAAAATGTGCTTAGTCATATCGATTTTGGATTTTTGGTTGTAGGGTCCACTGTCTGTGCGGACCGTTGTGTAAAAACCTCGATAGCAATGGTCCGCACAGCGGACCCTACGGACTGATGACATTCGAACTGGAAAGGGTATGACCTCGCTATCCAAAATCGAAAATCACCAATAAAAAAGACGCGCCTTCCAGAAACTGGTCGGCACGTCTGTGCCCCGATCAATATAACCGGGAATGGATCAGGCTGCACGCCAGCGATGCAGAAAATGCTGATAATCTTCGGGAGTGTCGATGCCGGGCGCTGATTCCGCCACTTCCACGACGCCAATCGTCGCTCCGTTTTCGAGGGCTCGAAGCTGTTCCAGCTTTTCGAGTTGCTCCAACGGAGAGGGAGGAAGCTGCGTCAATTGCAGCAGAAAATCACGGCGATATGCGTAGAGACCAATATGATGGCGCCAAGGGGAATCTCCCGCGGCGAGAAGCTCTTCCGCCGCCAGATCGCGAGAGAAGGGAACCACCGAGCGACTGAAATAGAGAGCGCGACCATCGCTCGCGCAGACCGCTTTGACGACGTTCGGAGATCGTAGCAACTCCGGATCAGTCAACGGCGTGACCAGCGTCGTCATCTGCCAGTCCGGATGAGATGTCAGCGCCGCGACAGCATTGTCGATATGAGACGGATCGATCTCCGGTTCGTCTCCCTGAATGTTGACGATGATTTCCGCCTCGGGACAGCAGCGTTTCGCCACTTCAGCGATCCGGTCGGTGCCGCTCGGATGTTCGCCCGTCAATTCGACACGACCGCCGAACGCTCGCACGACCTCTGCCAATTCTTCGCAATCCGCCGCGACAATGACTTCATCGAGAGTCTCGGCGTTTGAGGCCGCTTCCCAGGTGTGCTGAATCAGCGTCTTGCCGGTTTCAGCGAGCAGTGGTTTGCGCGGCAGGCGAGTCGAAGTGAGACGAGCGGGTAATATGCCGGCAACACGCATGATGGGGACATCCTTGTCCGGTGTGGGTTTAGTCTGGTACGAATTTGATCCACCTCGAATAGGCCGACACTCCGTGTCGGCCTACAGTGACGGTCGAAGCTGGATTCCGTAGGGCCGGCTCCACCGGTCAGTCAGTGAGTCAGTCCGAGTCTTGGTGCGGGAATCATAGCGAGTGGACCGGTCTCAGGGGAAGGGGAGATTGAGCCACGGCGTTTTGTTTTCCTCAGTCGATCAGCCCAGGATAAAAACGGCACTCCAACCGGTTGTACTAGGGAGCAAACGGATCAAAGGTTTGGGTACTTGTGTTTTTCTGAGGTGTGGGCGAGGGATGAATTTCCAGCGAAATAATCTTCTCGGCGGAGAGTTGGAAATGAGTGAGCGGAAGATCGCTCTCTTCCGTGACCGCCTGGTACTGTCCTTTCCTGACCGGAACGTCTTTTGTCTTTGTAATCGGCCCATGGTGTAAGTTCAGCTTGATTTGTTCGGCGGACAGGAGCGTGGTGGATTCCTGTCCGTTCAGTCGGGCTTCCACCGGTTGTTTCTCTGCTCCAGAGAGCTGTAACTGATCGTTGGTGGTCGAATAGGAGAGCGCTGCCCCTTTCGCCTCGACATGCTGTTTCGCGCCGTAGCTTCCCATCAGTACGAACTTCTCGCACTTCAAATCGAACGCTCGTTTCTCAGCATTACTGCTCGCCTCGAAAGTCGCCTGCTGACACCCGACCAGAAATGCATCCAGCGGAATTTGATTCTGATGGAGGGCAATCTCTTCTTCCGTTTGCAGGAAGCGAACACCCTCCGGTTTGATGACCAACCAGATCGGATACTCTTTCAGATTGTCTTTGAGCTCGATCTTGTCGATCGTTTCGGGAATCAGTTGAACCGGCTGCAGTTGACCGGATTGCTGGGGCGCTAAAAATCCAAGATCTTCCTGAGCGACGAGAATGGTCGGAAGAGACAGGCAAACCGCGAGTGCGGCAACGAGAGCAGATAGCTTCATGAGATTCTCCTGATCGATCGTGTGGAGCGAAGTGAAACGATACTACATCAATTGTGATCCCGCGTACAGATGAATTCGGTCGATGAGCACCCTTTCCACTCGTTGAATCGACCAGGCTTAGAGATCAGTTTGGCATATCGGCTCTTCCAGAAATCCATTAGATTATCGCCTCCTCACCCCTTCCCTCTCCTCCAAAGGAGGAGAGGGTGGCATGCAGTTGGGAAGTCTTAGACTTACTTGGAGATCACTATCTGCGAGCAAACAAGGCCTTCTCTTCCTCTGGAGGAGAAGATGCCCGAAGGGCGGATGAGGAGGCCGAACGCCTCTCACACACGGGTATGCTGTGTCCGAAACTATCGACAAATCGAAGCTCCCCTCACTCGGTCGTGATCGTTCCTTTTACGGCATGACGGTCACCCAATTCCTCGGTGCCTTCAACGATAATCTCTTCAAACAACTGGTTCTCCTGTTCTGTCTCGATGTCAAAGCCCGCACCGGACAGGACTACCAGTCCTGGGCCCAGGCGATCTTCGCCATCCCGTTTGTCCTCTTCTCGGGCATGGCCGGGTGGATTGCCGACCGCTACAGCAAACGGGCGATCGTCGTCCTCGCCAAAGTGGCCGAGATCGTCATCATGGCGATGGGGATGTGTGTCTTCCTCTGGGGCTCCGATGTGCCGCGCGAAACGCTCATGCTGCTGTTTGTGGTCTTGGCCTGCATGAGTCTGCAAAGCGCGTTCTTCGGTCCACCGAAATACGGCATCCTGCCGGAACTGTTTCGCGAATCCGATCTCCCCCCCGCCAACGGTATCTTCCAGATGACGACCTTCGTGGCGATTATCATGGGGGGAGCGATCGGCGGAATCGGTAAACAGTATCTCGGCAATCAGCTCTGGATGATGTCGGCGGGCTGCGTCCTGATAGCCGTCCTCGGTACGGCGACTTCTTTTCTGGTGCGCAAGACACCGATTGCTCGACCCGGTCTGAAGTTTGAGCCGTCGATGCTGGCCATGCATCACACAGTTTACCGCCTGCTCCGGCGGGATTTCTTCTTCGTCAAAGTGTTGGCCGTCATGGCGCTGTTCTGGTTTATGGGGGGCGTGATGCAGGTTGCCGCCAACGAACTCGGCAAACTTCGCCTCGGACTTTCCGACGGAAGGACCAGTATCATCATGTCGGGGGTGGCGTTCGGAATCGCGGTCGGTTGCGGTGCGGCAGCCAAACTGTCTCATCACCGCATCGACTTCAGGCTGGTGACGACGGGGGCGTGGGGGATCTTCGCGGCGATGATTCTGACAACCTTGATTGCCGGTACCGCTCCGGTTCCCGACCTCTCCCATCTCCTCGAAAACAGTGAGGTCACACCGAATCCTGAAGACACCGAAAATGTGGTGGAAAGCATTGAGGCGATCGGCGAAAACCTGGAGCAGGAGGAATCCGTGACGCGGATGCTGTTCGTAGCGTCCTGGAGAGAATGGGGGGTTCGCTTCTCTCTAGGTCTCGCCGGCATGGCGGGAGGCTTGTTGATTATCCCGCTGCAAGTTGTCGTTCAAACCCGGCCTCCCGATGATCTCAAAGGACGCGTGATCGGATCGATGAATCTGATTACCTGGATCGGGATTCTGGGATCGGCGGCTTTCTTCGGTCTCTCGAACGCCATCCTGAAACAAATCTCCGAAACGCAACAACTCGGTTACCAACCGGTGGAATACGTCTTCGCGGCGCTGGCGGCGATCATCCTGCCGGTGGCGCTGTTCTATCGCCCGACACTCGAGTCCTGAACCCGGTTTGGCGAGTTCCCGGTTCTCCCCAAAATCCGGGGTCTCTCTCAAATGAGCTGTTGGATTTTCGCGACAGTTTTTTCCATTCGTGTCATGAGTTTTCATGCGTAGTTGGAAATAGTTTTTAGTGTGAAGTTTTTAGTTTCCTGGTTTCAGAAACAGGAACATTGATCCACGCTGATGATCGCTAATTCGGATCACTCATGGTGATGAGCGCTCCCAATCTTTCCCTCTGTGGTTTTGGGCGACATCAATCATTGAGAACAGCAGTCGTTCTGTTTGATGTTTTCAACGTCGCTCATGCCGACTTGCGTAACCGCAGGCCGCCGAGCGATTAGCTCGGAGTCAGGCCCAGGGCGCGAGAAGAAGTGTTTCCTTCACGTCGGCCTACAGTGGGGATCGAAAGTGGATCCTTTTCTCTGCGTGAGTCTTGATTTCCAATCCGTAGGTCTCCGTTTTCTTCCGTTTCATCCGTGTTCTTACTGCTTCCCTTCGCGTGATCTCCACAGTCTGCGCGTCGCTGAATGATGGTCGGTGATACTTCTATTTCTATCCGAGAAATCCGCGTCATCCGTGGTCTTTCAATTTGGGATTTTTGAGTTTGGATTTTGGAACGGTGCTTGGTCTCTTGGAAGCGCCTTCTGTCTGATCCGTGTGCTTTAATCTCTTTGCGTTTCTCAGCGTCTCATTGACTTGGCGTCAAACAGAATGGTCCTCACAGCGGACTTTAAAAATCTGCGTCAATCCGCTCGATCGGCGTCATCGGCGTTCCCTTTTTTCTGCCCCTCTCAAACACTGGCGAACAAGTCGCCAGTGCCACCCGATTTTCTTTTCTCTCTTCGCCCCTTCGCGCCGCTCTGCGAGTCTTCTCGAAGGAATGCATTCGGGAGCATGCCCGACCACTGAAAAGTGACTTTTCCAATCCGTGGGTCTCCGTTTGTATCCGTATTATCCGTGGCTCTCTTTTCCACACACTGGCGAGACGCCTGACTTTTAGGCGCATCTCGCTTCTTCTTCTCGGCTGAGTACCATTGCATC
>JABURQ010000148.1 GCA_014762625.1 Planctomycetaceae bacterium
AGAGACAGAATCGTGAGTTTGATCCACGATCAGCGCGATTTGGAGCAGGCGCACATCGAAGCGAAGGGCGAAACAGCTTTCGGTAGCGGGCCGGACGACTCGCTCCCGTTTTGCCACGCATTCCTGCAGGCGGACCGTAAAGCGATTGTCCGCACAATCGAACGATTCATCGACGAATTGTTTGACGGACCGGACGAAGACGACGACACAACCGAAGCGGCTGATCTCGCGTGAGACCGGCTAAAACCAATACTTTTTTTTGAGGAGATGTTCGGATGAAGAACGATCGACACGCAACCGATTTCAGTAAATTCACGGATGCGGAGCGACGAGAGACGCTTCGTGTCGTGGCAAAGTGCCGCGCACAATATCGGAATCAGGGCCTTTTTAACTCGGGTAGGAGTGAGTTGGATTATGTTCGAGTTCGCGCTTACAACACGCACCAAATCAGCATTCCGGATTGCTATCTGAATCTCGACGAGGCGATTCTCGATCTTCAGGGGCAACTTTTCGCTGGTGATCCGAATGCAGCAGCCCGGCGCGAATGGCGTATCGCTTATCGAGCTGGAGTGACCAGCCAAACGGAGCAACAGTGGGTCGACACGTTCCGCGTCGACCAAAACGGCGGAGTTGTGCTGGATCATCAGGAAGCCAGCGCGCTCCCCGTGACCGATGTTCCCGCGGTCGATGTCAGCGGCCAGCTTGCTGCAATGCCTGGACCGCTCGGGGATCAAATGGTTCCGCGCGACAATCCGGCTTCCAGCGATGCAGCGCGAGCAGAGCGAAAGCGATTCCTGGCGATTCAGCGATTTGGTGAACAGCTCGGACTCGATGAAAAATTCATCAGTCGTTTTACCGGAAGTGACACCTCATTCGAGGACGCACGAAAGGCAATGCTTCAGGAGTTCGGCAAAAAAGCCAGCTTGGAAGCGCTGGGTGCTGAGATCGAATCGGGCGAACCCGGGGACAGCCCTGAGGAGCTTTTTCGTCAACAATATCGACTGTTTGACGGGAAGTTGGGCTGCTCTGAAGACGAGTACGTCCAGTCATGCCTCGAGACTCAGGACCAAACAGGCCTCGACTGCCTGACCCGGATTTGAGCGAAGCCGGACGACGGTTTCACAACCAAACTTTTCACACTTCAACAAGGATTTTCAAATGACCAACCAAACCACAGACCCCAAATCGACCGGGCAACCGATCTCTCGACCGAGCGAAAAGGGGACGACCGAAGGCTCGCAAATCCCATTGCGACACGTCCCGAAAGAGTTTCAAAAGGAACGATGGAAAAAGCTGCCTGATATTCCCGGAGCGGCGATTTCGTGGAGCGGTAAAATTTGCCGGATCGTTCGGGAAGCGTATCGAGATCAGCCTGCCATCTGGGAGGAGGTGAGAACCGGCCACCTGGGCGAAGATTTCGCGACAGCTCGGATTGGCGACAAGCGACACATCGTCGTGTCACTTGTCGCGCGATGCTGGGTGCCGCGCTTCGACCGCGCCCATCAGTATCTCGTCTTCGAGGGTGAAAATGTCAAACCGCTCGATCCGAACCGAATGGAATTCACCGACTGGGACGGATCGCGCGGTCGGAGGCGTTTGGAGATTCGCTTCAACCGCGACCACGAATGATGCATAAGACAAGCGGCTGGCTCGGGATTGGTGTGAACCCGAGACGGCCACTTCGCACAGGCGGGGTTTGCGTTGCGGGTTAATGGTTCCGCGTAACGCAAATTGGCGTCCCGCCTGTGTTTCTTTCCTTCAGAATCGAGAACAGACACATGAGCAAATCGAAAATCATCGACATGAAAGCAATAGTTGTGCTGAGAGATCAGCGAGAGGACGGCACATACGAAGATTACATGATGCCGCCAACGCCGGTTTCGGTTGAAGTCCGGGGCCGGGCGGTCTGGGTGGTAGGCGATTACCTCTGGTCCAACAAGGGATTCGAGGAGGATATTGCGTTCAATCGTGTGCTGCTGTTCGAGCCAGCGCCGGTTTTTGTCTCCGAAGGTGAGGAGTTGCGACACCGGATCATGATCGACGTTCCCCGACAAACGATTCCTGCAGGAACACCGGTCAGGCTCTCAACTGAAAACCAGACCCCGATGCGATTCATCTAACGAAACCCCTTTCGTGAGATCCTGAGCGACTTGCAGTGACGATCCGACGCCCAAAACGAGGAAACCTACAGTGATGCAGTGGAAAGCCTTACGCGACCCCTCAGGACCCCTCATTGCCCCCCAGAAAAACACCTTATGCGCAAAAAACGAACGCTATTCTTGCCCCGCGTGGCCCCACACCCCCCTCCGGAAGGACCCAACGTGTAGCGGGTGTGCACCATCAAGTGAGCGCCTCATTTCGAGGGGGCAGGCGGCACGATCAGCAGCCCCACGAAACCCCTGGAATCACGGTGTACCGCACCTGTTTCCCACGACGTAATCCAGTCCCGACCGGCAACCCCGGACCGGGTCACCACAACCGACACTCACGAGTCGAGGCGAACGTTACTTGTCTCGGCTCCTACCACACCCCACACAGAAAAGAGGGAAAATCGAATGACAAATGAAATCGATCTCAAATGGAATTCCCGTCACAACGAAGTAATGGCGGGCATGAACGCAATGCTGGGGAACATGGACAAGATGGCGTCCAAGGTCGACACGATCGGCAAGAAACAGGACGCGGCCAACAAAAAGAACACGTCGGCCTGGAGCAAGATGCAGGGACAAATTAAACAGTCCGTGCTCGGGCTGACCGGCTTCACGTCGGGGCTCGGGGCGATCTATGGCATTTCCCAGGCGATTGCGGGCGAGTTCCAGAAGATTTACGAGACGGCCAAGAAAGCCGCAGACATCAACATCCGGGGCGGCCAGTCGTTTGCTCCCATGAACGTGAACATGATGCTCGATAAGGAAGGATCGGGTGGGGTCAGCGATGAAAACGAATTCAACCGGCTCAAGTCGCGGATGAAAAAGGATGTCTTCCTGCAAGAGGAGGAAATGAACCAGGTCTACTCGAACGCACTTTCGGCACGCGGTGACCTGAACGTCAATGAGATGAACGATTTCATCCGCACGGCGGGACGGTTACTCCCTGGGAACGTGGAAGCCATCGAAACGCTGGCCGCACGCGGTATGGATATTTCCAAAGTGACTGGTGAGAAGGACGCCACGAAGGTCATTTCTTCGATCCTCGAGATGCAGGCCGCGTCCCGTGCTGTGAAGGTGGACGACTTGGCCGCCAACGTCATGACGCCGATTCTCGCCATCATGAAAAAAGGGGGCTCATTCGAGGAAGCGGCGGAGTTCTTCGCGGGGCTGACACAACTGACCGGGGATGTGACTCCCGAGAAGTCCCGAACCGGGTCGATTGCCATGCTGCGGGAGATGTACGAATTCGTGCCCGAGCGGAAAATGGAAGACCGGCGCGGTAACACGGTCCGGATCAGCAAGCAAGCGATTCAGGATTACGAGAAAGCGCTGACCGAAGGACCGATGCAGGCCGCCCAGGTCATTCGCAACAATCCTCAACTTGCGGAAGCGTTTCTCAAACATGCCGGATCGATGGGGAAAGGGGCACTGTTGCCGGCGTTCGAGGCGTTCTTCACTGGCGACGAAAAGGCGATGGAGCAGATGCGAGCCGCACAGCAAAAAATCGGCGCGATGGGGAACGCGAACGCGATTGCCGGTTATCAGGATCGCTTGCGAAGAAACGCAAGCAACGAACAGTTGCAAATCTTCAAGGCCGACAAGTCGATGAAGATTTTCGAGGAAGACTGGGCGTACTCTCGGCACGGCGTGCGGGAAGCGCAGCGATCGATGTACATGCAGGTGGCGGAAGATGTGATTAACCGCACGGACTCAGTCGGTTTTGACTCATTGTCGGACTGGAACGACCGCGCGAACTTGCGTTGGCAGGCGAGTGGAGGCGACCCCGCTGACGCGGCGACCATGTCCATTCTCAGGCAGGCGAACAGTTCCAAGAATCGGTCCGACCCAAAATACACCGAGGATGTTATTGCTCCCGCATTGGACACGGTCCGGATGATGGAGAACACGTTGTTCGCCCCTCCCAAGGGGCGCGGGCAGAAACCAGGAGGGGGCCGACGGTAAATGATCACCGAGTGCGGGACGCCACTTGAGGAATGGATTCGAGTCATCATTTCCGGGATGCAAATGAAGACGATGAAAACATCAGCCGCGAAAGCGGGCAGGAAACGACGGCAGACCAACCGCAACACCGCTCCGCACGTTCCAGACGGCGAACCGACACCGGAGGAAATCAGGGCCGTGTGCCTGGAGATTCAGTCCGAGTGGTCGGACGCCGAACGGCAGCGGCGAGCGTGTCGAGGGACGGCGGTCGTCCCTCACGAGTTCCAGATGATCAACTCCCGCGAGCTGGAGGCGTGAGCGGAAGCTGTTTGAAGCGAAAACGGTAAGACCGATCTTTTACAATTCGAGAAATTGACGACGCTCTGACCGGACGCAGGAGCCAGTTACAACGTCGCGAGGATTTACACAAGAGCTCGAGAAAAATTACTCGGGAGGTTCTTCTGGATCCTCTGCCGCATCCTTCGATTCAAGGTATTTTCCACCTAGAAAAGCCAACACAATCAAGCCAAGCGCTGAAAGGATCGAGGATAAGCCCTCTGCACTGTGACCAGTCGAAATTAGAAACGTGCCACAGGCTATACATGTAATGACAATGATAAAAGCAAATATCTGTCCCATAAAAACTCGATTGAGACCAGATGTTACAATTTTGTCCATTCGATCATTGTTTGCCTCCAGAAGTTCGTGGCGTTTCCGTTGCTCAATTTCACACATTGCCACCACCCTAGCTGGAAGAGCAGGGTCTATGTCTTCCCAACCTTGCAGCACCTCGGGCGGAGGGATCGGACTCGTAAACTGGCTGTATTCTTCCCGGTGTTCGCTGTAAAGGTAATCAGTGAACTGATCAGTGGGAGGATCATCCCGACTTTTTTCAGCAGATGGAGGCGCAGGGTTCATCAACTCTTCAGGAGCTGACTTCACAACTCTTCCTTTATCTTCGTCACCTTTTTGCTTAGATGACATGCTTTACTTTCCCGACTTAGCCTTTTCTGCGGCTTTTTTGAAGTCGGCACGCAACGACATAGCATCTGCCTCAAACCCTGAAGTCACGGAATTGTATCGAGGCAAAGGTAGCTTGAAATACCTCGCAGACGAAAGCTGCCCGCTCAGGTCTGCTAAGCTTCCAAAGCCTGCTATGACCTGTGTCAGATTATTTCGGTTTCGTCGAGTTGTGTTTGTTACATTCAGCATCATTTTACTCCCAAGTCGTTGTAGACCAGATGGAAACGACGAGGTTCACTTCTACTATTTGCTCTGGCTCAAGGATTATCAAGGGCCAACTTGTATATCTATCGTCATGTGCGGTCAATATTGCTTATTTTACGATCTTTTGGCGGATTTTCTTCCCTATTTTTCTGAAACCTCACGCGACAATGGCGTATTTGTATACACTTCCCGCGAATCGCCCAGAATGCGGACACTGACCGAAGTTGAGGTGATCGGAACCTTGCACCGGTTGAAGCATCCGAAAACGAGGCCGTGAGATGCACATCAGCACTCACAATACGATCACATTCTAACGAGGTGATAGACCATGAAATCCTACCCATGTCCAAAGTGCGACGTACTCATCAAGCACGTTCCCGAGCAAGCAGGGAAGAAGACGAACTGCCCAGCCTGCCAACAGGTATACACAGAACCGATGCCAACGATCACATATTCTCGACATGGTTCAGTTGGCAGAATCGCGGCGGCGATGTCGGCGGTCGTTCCCGGCTCCGGCACAGTCTACAACGGGCAACCAATCCGCGGGACTTTGATGTTGCTGATCATCGCCAGTCTGTACGGATTCACTATTAACTTGGGGCCTGGAATTCTATTGCTTGCCTTCCCGCTTCACTTGGTGGCCGTGCTGGATGCCGATCGTGGGCAGTCGAGATGATTTGATCTGTAGCAAGGATCAGCTCGACTCTACTTCGCTTTTTCGTCCTTCAATTGTTCCTCGGAAGCGTCGTCCAGAGTGATACGGATCCAGTCGGTGAGCGTGCGCCGATCCTTCGCGGCGGCGGCTTCCCATTGCTCACGCTGGGCTTCGGAACAGCGGACGTTAACTTGCTGATCTTTGTTTGACATAAGGAGAATCATAGGTGTCCCCAAAATCTGCAACAATCCCATTGCGTCGCGATGCGTCGCAATGATATCTTATTGTTCCGTGGCTTGTAGTGGAGTCACGCGAACAATTCAGCACACCGGATAATCCGGTTCTCGACCCGCTCGGGGCTGTCCACTACCAGCTCCAGCGGGTTTTTTGCTGGCCTCGCAATAGCTGGGGCTCACGAGACGACCAGTAACACGCTTCACCCCTCACGAAATCAACGAGAGGGGCGAATTCAAAACCCGGAAAGGGGCGAAATAGTGATAAATTCGACGCGACACCCAACCGACGCGGCATCCATTCGCAACGGTCACAGGACCGCACAGACCGCCGATCAGCGGCAACCGATCGATGCGGACGTGACTCACACCATGCTGAAGTTGGCCACCGAAAAGGGATACACGGTCGTTCCAGATGTGACCGGGGACCACTGGTTTCCCGAAGAATTTCTCGTGGGTGAATTGCTGGGCAAGGAAGTCGAATATTCTTTCACCAAGGAAAAAGCCAGGTGGCGAAAGTCGGGTATGCCGTTTCCCCACCGACACCCCGGCGTGAAAGGAATCTATTACAGGATGTTCGACTTCCTGGGGAATTACTACGAATGGAAAACGCAGGTTTCAAAACGGTGAGGAATCGACCGAGAGACCGGTTCGGGACGCGATGATCGGCCAGACGAAAATGAGAGACACCAAGGGGGCAAACCAAAATCTAACCCACTCGAAATCATCGAGATGGGGAGCATTTGAAAACTCAGAAAGAGGACCGCACGTGGCGAAGGAGTCAAATCGAGGCCAACAAAGCGACGACGAAGCAAGAGGTACACCGTGCCCAGAATTCAAAGTCATGCCTTGCGAGGTGGATAATTCGGAACAACTCGTGAGAGCAGTTGCGGCACTGTTGTTGGATGCCGCACGAAAAAAATATGGACATCAACACAAGGGAGGTAGAAATGAGTAAGAAGCGACGCGGAAACGGTGAAGGGACGATTTTCAAACGGGACGGCAAGTGGAAGGGTTCGATCACACTCGGGCGGGATGCGTCTGGAAAATTGGTCCGGAAGTGGAAGACCGCAGACACTCGCCGCGAACTCATCGAAAAACTGGAAGAACTCAAGGCGGGACGGCGTGATGGGTACTTGCCCGCGTCCGAGGTCGTGACGGTCGAGGATGTCGTGAGACGCTATCTCAAGGCCAAGGCGGGCAATCTGGAGCCTAACACAATGGCCGGGTACACGAGCAAAGCGGAAACTTATGTGCTCCCCGCGTTGGGGCATTTGCCAGTCGAGAAGCTAAACGCGGAGCACGTCGACACGATGCTCGATGAAATGCTTGGGAAAGGCCTCGATGCCAGCACGCGCAAGAAGGCGCTCGGTGTGCTCTCCCGATCACTCAAAATGGCGGTGAAGAAGCGGCAGTTGATGTACAACGTCTGCGACCGCGTCGAAACCCCGAAGGTGAAACCCAAGGAAAAAATCACTCTCACAGCGGAACAGCTCCAGTCCTATTTCAAAGCGCTCGCAGGCGAGCGGATGAGCGCGTATTTCATATTGTTGGCGCAGACCGGGTTGCGTGTCTCCGAAGCTCTCGGGCTGCAATGGGATTGCGTCAACTTTGAAACCGGGGAAATCATCATCCGACGTGCGTTGGTGGATGCTGGTAGCAAATACTACCTGAAAGAGTACGGGAAAACGGCGTCGTCTTCTCGTAAGGTCAAGCTCACCGCGATTGCCGAGCAAGAGTTGCTGGAACATCGTGCCCGCATGGAGACTGAAGGCAACGCGAGCTCGAAATGGGTATTCTGCAATGCGGCTGGTGATCACCTGAAGCGTCGGGCGGTCCTGCAATGGCACAAGCGGATTTTGAAGAACGCGGGCTTGCCGGTGATCCCTCAGAAGAATCTACGCCACACCGTCGCCACGATCCTACTCGGGCGGAAGTGGCCGCTAAAGACCGTTGCCGATCTGCTCGGGCACTCCAACATCCAGACGACCGCGAACTCCTATGCCCAATTCACAGAGGGAATCCACCGTGAAGCGATTGCGGATTTGCAATTTGCCACCAGCACAGAAATCGAATAACAATAATTTGATTGGAAATTGCCAAGATGAATAGGTATATCAGGATCTCTACAAGAATTTGATGGAGTTTTTACGATGTCTGATGAATCATTTCTGATCACTTACCCGTCATTTGCAATGCTTAAAAATGAAGCGAATCTTCCAGCATTCACTTTAGATATTGATGAGGGGCGGGCCGTTCCGATATTTACTGATCAAGACAACCTTGAAGTCTTTGCCGAGAACTTCCGTGAGAAAGTAGAAATACCAGACTCGGGACGAATCATAATGTTTGAAAAGTGGATGGGGTTCAAAAAATTTCTTGTGAATCTTCCAGACGAAATAACTTTCGTTGCCTTCGATCCAGACTCAAGAAAAGTGCTGAATACTCGGTTTGTGCAAATCTCACAACTGATTGAAGAAAACGACGAATGAACTGTATCAAGCTCGGAGGAAAATAGCCTCTTCCTCATTCTTCTTCATGCTTTTCCGCGCCCTCAGGCATCTGAAATCCAAATGGTTTTTTCGGTGACTCTGGATCTTTCCGCGGCAGCTTCATCAGCAAGATGCTTATTTGATTCACATGTTGAATGAGTTCAACCGGTTCTCCCTCGACACTCGTGCCCTTGAAAGAAATAAGTGAAGGATTCCAGTATCCGATATCTTCGAGGTGAAAAGAAACAGTCTGACCAAACGAAACTAGTCTTACTCCGACTTCGTGCGCCTCATCCAATTCTTGATCAAATTCAGCGATCCATTTTGTGAGACGTTGGTAGAAGGCTGACGCCGAATTTTCTCTGGCGTTTTTGATCAAGGGATTTTCGAGCGTGGCAGGGTCAGGCAATTTTAGATTTGGCTTCGGCATTTTTGACGCTGTTAATGAACGTAGATCGGGAAAATTGAACTTGTTCACTTCTATCCTCCAACTGTTGCGCAACTGTTGCGCGGATGCAAAAAAGCGACTCCCCGGAATCTTCCGAGAAGTCGCAACGTGTTACTGAGTAACACAATGGGGCTGACAGGAATCGAACCTGCACTCCCGAAGGAACGGGATCCTAAATCCCGCGCGTCTGCCAGTTCCGCCACAGCCCCGTGATCGGTCGGACAATTTTAAGGGGCCGCGGTTCGGTTTGCCAACCCCAGAGACACTTCGAAAATCGCTTCGTCCAGATTTGTCGCGCGACAGTAAGCAGGGAAATGAGCTAACTCGCCTCCAGTTCGCGTTCCAGCGTCCCGAGTACGTCGGACAGCGACCATTCCCGCGACGAGATCGATAGCGGGCGGCTCTCCTCCAGCCAGCTTTCCACCGCTCGCTCCGCCGAGACGACCGTGCTGTGACGGCGTCCGCCGAAGTGCTCTCCAATGGCACTGTAAGGAGATTGCGTCAATTTGCGAGAGAGAAACATCGCCAGCATCCGCGGGTGGCTGATCGCCTTTTTCCGCGACGGTGATTTCAATTCGTCTGGCTGCAAGCCGAAAAATCGACAGACGCAGCGTTCGATGTCAGAGAGGTGAATCAAACGACGGCAGTCCCGCTCCAGATCGGCAAGGACCTGCCGGGCTCCGTTGAGGGTGAGCGGTTTTTTCGCCATCGATTCCGCATGCTGTAAACAGTTCAGCGCCCCCTCCAGTTCGCGGACCGATCGGGAAAACCGGGAGGCGACGTAGTCCTGAATCTCGGGGATCAGTCCCATGCCCAGGCGACGCGCTTTCGCTTTGACGATCTTCAGGCGCGTTTCCTGACCGGGGGTTTCCAGACGACACATCATGCCGGCGGAGAGGCGGGAGATTGTTTCCTCGCGAGACTTTTCCAACAGTCGCGGGTGACGATCCGACGTGAAGATCATCTGCTTGCCGGAGTCTTCCAGTTTTTTGATCGTGTGGAGAAATTCTTCCTGGAACACTTTTTTGCCGTCGAGAAATTCAATGTCGTCCAGGAGCAGCAGATCGGCGGAACGCATTTTGTGGCGAAAGGCGGGGAGCTTTCGTTCGGATAATGCCTGCGAGAAAAAGTTGGCGAACGTTTCAGCGGTCATGCGTAAGACGTTCAGTTGGGGGCTTCTCTTGCGCACGCTCCAATACACGCCATCCAGCAGATGCGTCTTGCCGGTTCCCACACCGCCGTAGATGACGAGTGGATTGTATTGTTGTCCGGGAACCTCGGAGACTCGGCAGGCGGCTGAAAAAGCGAGTTCGTTTTCCTCGCCGACGACAAACTCAGAGAGCAACCGTCGCGTTTGACCGGTGAGAGGGTCGCGATCCGTCTGGCTGCGAATCGGTTCCGCGGATTCTCTCTTTGCGGCAGCTTGGGCATTCTGTGCGAGAGCAATGGTCTGGGACGATTCCGAAGTCGCGGGGACGTCGTCTGCGGATTTGCGTCGCACTTGATATTCGACGCGGACCGCGGGGCCGCAGGTCTCTTTCAAAGCGTGTTGAAGCTGACGGCCAAACTGGCGTTGAATCCAGGTCATCTCGAACGGGCTGGAGACCGTCACGTGGAGCGACTCGCCGCGAAAACTCAAGTCGAGCTTCGTTCGAAACCACAACTCGTAATTCTGCGTGCCGACATGCTTTTTCAGCGCTTGTTTCAGGGCGGGAAGAGCGTCTTCGTGTTGGGGTGGTGTCATGGAACTGGGCTGCATCTTGCGACCCTCCGAGCGCATACCATCTACGCCACGAGAGTGTTCGTGGTACGTAGTTCCTCCGTCGTCGGAAACCGAAAATTTCCGCGAACAGCGGTATGACACTTGTGGATGTACAGGGAATTTATAAGAGAAGAGGTGGGCATACCCCGAAGTGGGGAGTAGCGATCCTCCTGATCTCGTCACTCATTTCGTTCACTCGGGTTCCGATCCTACCGAGACAAACTTGAGAGTCAAACCAAAATCCGACCGATTTTTTCGAGTTCATTCACGGCGTTCAATTTCCACTCTCATTCCTCGAAAATTCACAACTTTTCAATTTTTGAAAAACCGAATTTCATTTTCGCTCGTGTGTGTAATCTGTCGAAAACCCGCATTCACCACTGGTTTTCCAGAGTCGAAAACGATCGATCGCTTTCGCTCCGCACGATTGATAAATCCTGATGGCGGCGACATTTCGGGAATCGACGTCGAAGATCAGACGCTCTGCGTGAAGTGATTTCCCCGTGAGCAGAATGCTTTTCCAAAGTCTCTTCCCCCAACCCTGACGCCGAAATTCGGGAGCAATTCCCCAGTACTTCACTTCCATTTTCTTCACATTCGGCAAGTGACTCCAGACAGCGACTCCGACCGATCGCCCCTGCCGACGAAGCAGTCCGAACTGCACAGGATTTGGGGCGGCGGACGCGCGGTAATCAGCCAGACGATCGGGCCAACTCAGTGCGGCTTCCAGCTCGGGACAATCCTCAGTCTTCCCACTGATCTCCGCCAGCGTCGCCAGGATTTCGGAGTTCTCCGTCGCCACCACTTCCCAATTTGATTCGTGAGCCTGAGCAAGGGAGGTTTCAAGCGGCAAGAGCGAGAGCTCGTAACGGAGCATCTCGGTCACAGGATTCCACTGCGATCGGGAGGCTGAGGTGGCGGGTTGCCAATCCGGGCTGGCGAGGAGGAGAGCTAAGGCCGAGTCTTGGGGCTCGCGATATCGAGTAAGCAGTTTTTCTTCCCCAAGGGGCGAGGAGGCGAGAGGTGGCGATGCGAGAAAGATGGTCGGTCCCACTCGACTGACGACCATCCCGGCAAATTCCTCGTCGGTCTCGGTCACCAGCAAATGATCCACAGCCGGAGAAGACTCAACGAGAGACCGGAAATCGACCGCGAGACGGGATGCTGTCGCCGGGTCGCAGGACTCCAGAAACGCTTCCCGTGAAAGCTTGCGAACGGACACTCGGCCTACATCCGACAACAGCCCGGACCGCAGGGCGGGGCGTCAGGAGGAGGGCAGGCGGAAGTGACCGGTAGCGAATTCACGGCTCGTCCGTTGGGAGCACTGAGCAGCTTCTCCAGTTGATGCGAACCGCAGGCGGGACACGCGGGAGTTTCCTGATTGCGGACGAGAAGTTCGGCCTGTTGCTCGCAGTTGGAGCAGCGGTATTCGTAGAGCGGCATGCGTGTTTCTTTCGAATCCAGTGTCAGTCAATCAGTCGAAGACTCGACCTATTTGACCTGTTGAGACTCAAAATTTCCATTCCAGGGGTAATATTCCGGGAGGTCGTTGCGAGAATCACGCGAGGGATTTAATCGATCGATCGGTAACTCGTGCGAGAGATGGGGGGAATCGTGCTCGGGAGCCGATCTCCAAGGCAGATCGAAATTGGCAGCCTGCCCACGAACATCAGCATCGTACACTGAATGGGAATTGTTAGGATTCTCAGCATGCGTACCGAAACTGCCAGCTTGGGTAGAATAGCTCAATTGATCGAGTGTCCCGGAGATTGAAACCAAGGCCAGAATCAGGGAAGCCGCGGCGACCAGAGGCACCCAGGTATTGGCCAGCGTCCAAGAGTGCGAAGACTTTGAGCGAGGCTGAGAGGGACGAGGAAGTTTTCGCGACACCGACGCCCACAACTGAGGAGATTCGGTGGGGCCGAAATCCTCGGAGGCGGCTTGTTCAAGCACGGCCGTTGAATCACGAAAACGGTTCCATTGATCGTGACAATCGGGACATTCCGCGAGATGCCGACGAAGTTCCTGTTCGCTGACCTGATCGAGATCGTGTCCCGCGGAGAGAGCCAGTTCCTGTGTAGACCACTTGCATTTCATGGTAGAGATTCAGTCATCATTGAAAGTTAATCAGTCTCTTCAATCCGTTGTTCCCACAACTTTTGAAAGCGCGTCCGTGCTTCCGCCAGTCGCCATCGGATCGTTGCTTCTTTCCGATCGAGAATGGCGGCAATTTCCGAGGTGGAAAAGTTTTCCAGATCTCGCAGGATGAGTACCGAACGATAATTCTCAGGAATTTCTTCCAGAACCGCCCGTACTTCCTCCTGCAGGTTCTCGTAAATGCGCGGATCGTCGACGCCCGGATCGGGCATCTTTTCTGAAGGACTCTCGGAAAACAGAGCCCATCGCCCGCGACGTTTTTGCTTGCGGAGATAGTCCAATGTCAAGTTTACGCCGATACGAAACAGCCACGGGCCGAATCGTCGCGACGGATCGAACATCTCAAGTTTTTTGTAGACGCGAAGAAAAGTCTCCTGAGCGAGATCGCGAGCCAACTCGTCGTCTCGAATGAAACGCTTGATAACTCTGAGCAAACGCCGCTCGTAACGGTTGACCAGTTCTCCGAACGCCGCTTTTTCACCCTGGCGAGCCTCTTCCACGAGGCGCGCATCGTTCACACCTTCGTACTCCAGCGGAGTCAGAATGGCGCCGTCAGGCGATCTCGATTGATGACTATGACCGTGATCAGCCACTGGTGGGAGGCTTTCCATCACCGAGGTAGATTGATTGGAATGATTGATTTTATGAGCCGACATGAGGTTCAGCAGTTTTATTTTAGGAGGATTCGGTAAATTAAAAAAGGGGCACTGTTAATACATACGGTGGTACGGACGCTGGTGTTGGAGGGAACTCAAAAAAAAAGATCAGATTCTATCCCCGATGCAAGTTGTAACCCGTTTCTCCAAAATATGATGCGTCGGTGGATTGCGGGAGAGGGGGGAGTCGATTGGTCTTCGTCCTTCGACCGGTTATTATCGATGCTCGGACTGACGCTGCTGTCGCGAGTCCGATGTCAAATTGCAACTTTTCCCCGATAGAGAAGGCGACCCAGGCGATGACCGATTTTCGCACCGAGCACGACACCATGGGAGATGTTCAGGTACCCGCTCAGGCCTATTACGGAGCTCAAACGCAAAGGGCCGTGGATAACTTTCCCATCTCCGGCTGGACCCTGCCACCGGCCCTGATCCACGCGCTGGGACGCATTAAATGGGCGGCTGCGGTCGCCAACCGTGACCTTGGAAAATTGACCGGTACCGGGAAAAAACCGCTCTCCGACGATCAGGTGAAATCGTTGATCGCCGCGTGTCAGGAAGTGGCCGAAGGAAAGCTCGATGCTGAATTCCCGATCGATGTTTTTCAGACCGGCTCGGGCACGTCGAGTAACATGAACACCAACGAAGTGATCTCGAATCGGGCGATTGAGATCGACGGCGGAGATCGCTTCGGGGCCGAAAAATCGATCCATCCCAACGACCACGTCAACATGGGGCAATCGACGAACGATATGTTCCCGACGGCGATTCATGTGGCCGTGGCGAGTGAAATCAAGAACTCACTCATTCCCGCCTTGCAGAAGTTCGCGGAGACGCTGAAGCAAAAAGCGACGGAGTGGGACCAGATCATCAAGATTGGACGGACGCATCTCGCCGACGCCACACCCCTTCGTCTCGGTCAGGAGTTCAGCGGCTTCGCTCGACAACTGGAACTCTCCGTCGAACGAGCCGAACGCGCGCTGAACGCGGTGCTTGAACTTCCCGCCGGTGGAACGGCCGTCGGTTCGGGGATCAATACGCATCCCGAGTTCGGAAAACGAGTCGCCGCTGATCTCGCCGAACAGACCGGCATCCCCTTTGTGGAAGCCGTCAATCACTTCGAAGCCAACGCTCAGCGGGATGGTCTGGTGGAATGCCACGGCCAACTCAAAACCATCGCCTCGACTCTGTTCAACGTCGCCAACAACATCCGCTGGCTTAGCTCGGGGCCGCGCTGCGGATTCAACGAGGTCGTTCTCCCCGATCGTCAGCCAGGATCGTCCATCATGCCGGGTAAGGTCAATCCAGTGATGTGCGAAAGCATGGTTCAGGTGACCGCGAAAGTAATGGGGAACGACGCGGCGATCGCGGTGGCGGGATCCGGCGGAGGTCAGTTCCAGTTAAACATCATGATGCCGATGATGGGACATACGATGCTGGAAAGCATCATGCTGCTCGCGAACTGCTCGGATGCGTTCGTGGAATTCTGTGCCGCCGACATGCAAGCCAATGAAGAAGCTTGCGAAGCGGCCGTCGAAAAATCGCTCTCGATGGTGACCAGTTTGAACCCCTACATCGGTTACGAAAAGGCTGCCGCCTTGGCGAAAGAAGCCTTCAAATCGGGTAAAACGATTCGCGAGCTCTGTCGCGAGAAGGAAATTTTACCGGAAGAAGAGTTGCAGACGGCGCTCGATCCGTATCGAATGACGGAACCTCAGGAATAAACTTCGCTCGTGAGATTCGAAACATCCACACACTCTCCCTCAACAGGAATCCTCTTATGTCTCAAAATCGTCGTGATTTCATGATGCAATCCGCCGCTGTGGCCGGATTGGCTGTTCTCGGTGGCAGCGCGACCGCGTCCGCCGCTCAAAAGAAACCGTGGTTTGAAATCTCCCTCGCTGAATGGTCGCTCCACAAAGCGATTCGCGCCGGGAAAATCGATCACCTCGACTACGCTCGTATCTCCAAAGAGGAATTCGGCATCTCGGGAGTCGAATACGTCAACCAGTTCTTTATGGACAAAGCGACCGATGAAAAGTATCTCGGCGAGATGAAAAAACGCGCCGCCGATTACGGCGTGAAGAGCCTGCTCATCATGTGCGACCGGGAAGGTCGTCTGGGCGATCCGGATGCGAAGAAACGAACTGAAGCCGTCGAGAATCATTACAAATGGGTGGATGCCGCGAAGTTCCTGGGCTGTCATTCGATTCGTGTGAATGCCGGTAGTGCGGGAACCTACGAAGAGCAGATGAAACTCGCCGCCGACGGACTGTCGCGACTGACCGCCTACGCCGCCAAGCAGGACATCAACG
This sequence comes from Planctomycetaceae bacterium, assembly GCA_014762625.1. Classification (GTDB taxonomy): domain Bacteria; phylum Planctomycetota; class Planctomycetia; order Planctomycetales; family Planctomycetaceae; genus JABURQ01. The sequence goes on from JABURQ010000148.1 coordinate 16,037, forward strand.
TGATCGTCGAAAATCACGGCGGCCTCTCCTCGAACGGTGAGTGGTTGGCAGGCGTGATGAAGAAAGTCGGTGACGATCATTGCGGCACGTTGCCCGACTTCGGGAACTTCTTCATCAGCCGCGGGAAGAATTCGATCGAATGGTTCAGCAACTACGAAGGGACGAAACTGTTGATGCCTTATGCGAAAGGTGTCTCCGCCAAGACGCACGAGTTCCTGGACCAATGGCCGATGTCCACATTCCAGACTCGTTACATGAATCAGGGCGTGATCATTGAGACCGACTACGTGAAGATCATGCAGATTGTTAAGGACGCCAATTACACCGGCTTTGTCGGGATCGAATACGAAGGAAGTGAACTCGACGAATACGCCGGTATCCGTCGCAGCAAGAAACTCCTCGAAGACGTCCGCGAAAAACTGGCCTGATTCGAATTTTTGTGATAATCGCTCAAGCACCGGTTGATGAGGCCGGTGCTTTTTTATTGGCGTGGAGAAAACTCCTCTCTCGCTTTATGATGAGTTCATACAACGATTGAAGATTGAACGAGGGGGCTCTGATGACCGAATCCGCCGAACAACTATTCGAACAAGCCCGCAAGGCCTATCTGGGAACGGACGGACCTCGCGATCTCGCCAAAGCCTTCGAGCTCTCTCGCCAGGCTCACGAACAGGGAAACTTCGAAGCGACCCGCATGCTGGGGACATTTTACGAAGACGGCGTCGAAGTCGAACAGGATCAAAACAAGGCCCTCGAACTCTACAAAGAGGCCGTTGAAGGGGGCTTCGCCCACGCGTTCTACAACATGGGGAACCTGTTCTTCAAACGGCAGGAGTTTCAACAGGCGCTCGATCACTGGGCTCATGGGGCTGAATGCGGAGATGCCTACTGCGTGGTGAGTCTGGGACTTTGTTTCGAAGAAGGACGCGTTGTCGAACAGGATCACGCGGAAGCCGTTCGGCTCTACGAGCACGCGGCTCAGGCGGAGAATCCGGAAGGACAGATTCGCCTCGCGCTCTGTTATCGGGATGGCCTCGGAGTCGAACCCGATGCTCTCAAAATGAACGAACTCCTCGAAGCGGCCAAAACTCAGAATCATCCCTTCGCCTGGTACGAACTGGGACGGCAGAAACTTTCCGGACAGGAATCCGCCGACGAATTGAAGCAAAGCCCCGCCATGCCGTATTTTCAAAAATCGGCGGAACTCGGTCAGGTAGAGGCGATGGAAGTTTGCGGCGAGGTGCTTTGTCTCTCAAAAGACCCCGACTACGAAACGGGCCGTGCGTTTCTCGAAGCCGCTGTTGCGGCGGAAAGCCCCCGGGCGAAATCGATCCTGGCGATCCTGCTGGCGAGTGGCAAAGGATGCCCGGTCGATTTTGAACGAGCGCGGGAGCTTTGCGAACAAGCCGCTTCGCACGGGGAACCGAACTCCATGCGAATGCTGGGCTTGATGTATGAGCGGGGGGATGGCGTGGAAGCCGATTCCGAGACAGCTCTGGAATGGTTTCGACGCGCGGCTGCCAGCGGTGACCAGTTTTCCGCTCAAAAACTCCAGCAGACTGAGTAGAGTGCGTCCAGCGAAAATGTGACGTCAATGACGCAGCAAAATTGAGTTTTTCAACGGGCTGTTAAGTTGGATGTGCTCTAAGTTAGCAGCCTTCCGAGTCTCGGAACTCGTTAAATCGCGAGTATTCCCAGTGACGGTAGAGCGCTTCGTTCTGCACGAGTGAGGCGTGTGTCCCGACGGCCTGCACGCGTCCGCCATGCAGCAGGATCACGCGATCCGCCTTCTTTACGCTCGAGAGCCGACCGGGCAGGATCAAGACCGTCCGCTCGGGAAAGATCCGTGAGTAGGCATCGTCGAGCAGATCTTTGACATCTTCTGCGAGAGGGCAGGTCGGTTCTTCCAGAATCAGCACCGTCGGATTCCGCAACACCGCCCGAGCCAGCGCCAGGCGATAGCGTTGTCCCATATCGAGAGGATGCCCGTAGACGCCGAGCGGAGTTTCGTAACCTTGCGGAAGTTTGCTGATGAAGTTGTGAGCGTGCGCCGATTTTGCCGCGTCGGTTGCGTCCTGCAAGGAATATTCGGACGATCCACCGGTCAGATTTTCCAATACCGTTCCAGTCAGTACGGGATCGTTGGCGGAGACGATCATCGTTTCCGCACGTATCGATTCGAGCGTCCCCCAGGCAATGTCCTCTCCATCGAACAGGATGCGTCCTGCCTGCGGCTCGATCAAACGCGGCATCAACGAAACGACGGCTCTCGCCAGTTTGTGGTCGAGTGACACAATCCCCGCGACTTCGCCTGCTTTGATTTTGAGATCGAGCTTGTCGAGGAGCGGAGTTTTATCTCCGGGGCGAAGGTAGGTGACCGATTCGTAATAGATCGATTTCGCAACAGGTGAGAGGAATTTCGCTCCCACCGCCTGACCGACTTGAGGTTTCAAATTGAAGAAGTCGTTCAGCCGTTCTGTGATCTCGCCGTAGACTTTGCGGGCTTCGGCGACCAGACCCAAATCTTTGATCAATAACGAAATGCCCCCCAGCAATGTGACTATTGTGATCGCTTTGGGAAGCGCAAAGCCGATATCCGTGGCATGCGTCATTTTCGAAACCAGGACGAACAACACCATCAAAAACAGAACGAGACCGCCCGCCGCGCCCATGCGAAACGTCCACCGCGAACTTTCGTCCATTCCGGCTCGCTGCTCGTGGTAGTCATCGATCAGCTTTTGAAATTGCGTTTGTTCGAACTCTTCCATATGGTATCCGCGAACCAGGCGCGCCGTGGACAGTCCGTTCTCCAGAAGTTCCAGGTCGCGACGGGCTTTGTCTTCCAACTCCTGTCGTTGCTGAAGACCGCGGCGCGTATAGGAACGCCACAACAGCCAGCCCGCTTCCAGTGGTAATAAGCAGATCAGAAAGGTCAGCCAGTCAATCAGCAGACCGGCCGTCACCAGCCCGATCGTCAGAGCCAGTTCGCAAGTGATGGCCCGAAGATATTGCGCCAATCGTTCGCCGAGTTGCCGCGTATCCTGGCCAAATAATGTCGTCGCACGATGATGAATTTCGCCGTTGAGATCGCTTTGTCCCAATCGTAACACCTGACGGTGCAGAATGCGTCGGATTCGCGCTTCGATCGTTTGAGTCAGGCGAAACACCGCCGCGCGATTACGTTCGATCGCGAACAGAATCAGAATCAATGACGCCACCAGCACGCCGACGAGGAGCAGAATAGCCGAATGGTTATGACGAGCCATCTCGAAATTGACGAACAGGTTAGTCGCCAGATATTCCGAGCACGGATCGTTTTGATGTAACAGGATGGGAAGAATTCCGGTATTCCGCAGTCGGACCGTTTTCCCCTCGGGAAGCTCTTCCTTACCGGGCAAGTCGTAGAGGTCGTAAAGACCGGCGGCGTCTTCGGAGCTCACCACGACCTCGCCGTGAGTTTCCACCAACTCCATCAGAAAAAGAAAACTGAAGGTGAGCGGTAGCAGGACCAATGCGGCGAAAGTGCCCCAACCGAAGGCGAGCAAGCCGTCTCGGCTGCCCCAATCTTCGCGGTGAAAGATCCGGTGTGGTTTGGAAGTGGTCTGTGAATTGCTCACGAATCCCTCGCTCTCCTGAGCGATCATGGACTCCCAACTCCCGATCCGCTATCCAGCGGATGCCTGTCACTCCGATTGTCGAGCCGGTTTTGTTTTGGAAACTTAACCGTATCTCTCAGGCTAGATCGCGATCCTCAAACAAAATAAACGCCAACAGCACACCGGCCGTTGAGTACGCCAGACAATAAACAAACGCCCATAGGAGGTAAGCCGGCGGTACTAACGTCCCGGTCGCAATAGCGGCGGTAATATTGAAATTATCGAGCTGCGGCAGCACCGTGGCAATAACCTGTCCCATAAATTGGACAAACTCGTTCAACCCTTCCGGAGAAGAAACGATAATCGCCGTCAGGTGACCCACCACGAAAATACTTAAACAGGTCACCAGATTGACCACCATCGGCACACGCGTCGAAATCGCCACGCTCACCGCGCTCAACACCGAGATTTCCATAATCGCCAACAGGATTCCCGGCAGTGTTTTATAGATCCAGACCATACGCTCGGCGTGTGTCGGAGCATCCGCCGACGATTCGCGAGCGTCGTAGCCGACTTTGTAATACAGCAAAAGCAATAACGTGATCGACAGCGGCACGAGCAGCAGCAGCGTCGCATTTACGATGCCCAGATATTTTCCGATGATAAACTGACGCCGCGTGATCGGCTTTGACAGCAGCGTCATCGCGGTTTTCCCCTCGATTTCCGCCGCCACACTCGTACTGGAAGTCCAGACTCCCAGCAGGAGTCCGCTGATCAGCAGGGTCGCGAGACCGCAGTCCATGAGCAGTTTGAAGTCATCTCCGAAGGTAAACATCGGGACAAAGGTGTTGATCACCAGCACAATCATCCCCAACACGATCAGCATCGGGAACAGCGGCTGCCGGATCGACTCTTTGGTAGTCGCTCGGGCAATCATCCCTGCCTGAGTCCCGTAACAGGCCCCCAGCATTAAACCGAGTGTGATCACGGTCCCCGCAATGACACCGATCCATTCCACTTGGACAGCCAGTAAGCTCAACATCGTTGATTTCCCGTAAAACCCAGTCTGGAAATAGGATAAGACATCTTAGGTACGTTTGAAAATTGATTGGCGCTGGGCATTTCCCGAGATTTCCCTGAAAAACGCAACACGCGACAGATCCACACATTACAGCGAGATTTCCACGCGGAAAAGTGACCTTCCCTCGATTTCCGGCTCCGAAGCGAAATTTCACGACTTCCACCCGAAAAGTCCGGGAGATCGCTCAAATTAGGACCGTCAATGCCGCGTCTCTCAGTCAGCGAACGATCTGAAAAGTCTCCACAGAGACCGTTTCCGGAGCCGGGCTGATCGTCCGATTCTGTATGTTCGTTGACATTTCTGACTCGATTTCGGCGAGAAAATCGAAAACGATCTTCGGATCGCCGTCCGCAAAGAGCTCAACAGTCCCGTCAGGCAGATTTCGAACCGTTCCCCGGACGTCGTGGCGTCGCGAAATCTGTTGACAGGTCCAGCGAAAACCGACCCCTTGAACGCGACCCGAATAGATCACTTTCAACGGCGGATCGGGATGATTTGAATTTTCTGTGGAATCGTTCGAGGTCACGGCTCTCTCCGGACGACACTTGGGTTTTTCACGATCTCAAGTGGCAAGGGAGCCGAGTGCTGGGCGATGTTTCGGCGCTCGTTTTTCTCTTTCCCCGTATTTTCGTCTTTGACCTTTTCGTTGTACGACCCGGTCGCACTGGCAAAAATCGGACGCGTCATCGGTTGGACCCAGTCTTCTGCTGAGATGAAAATCATTCTCTGGTTTTCTCCTTCGCGGATCATGACGCCGTTGAGTCCCAGGTTATCGACGATCACTCCGTGCGGCAGATTATGAACGTCGCATTTCAGTTCGCCGTTGAATCCTTCCGCGCGATCCACTTTCAACACTGCCTGCACGCGACCGCCCGGCTTCAGTTGCAAACCGCTGGTCGATCCGTCCGGCATCAACAGGCGGAGAACGGCTTTGGGAGCGTCGGTGAGCTTGATGTGGCCGAGATTGTCGATGTTCTGTTTCTCTTCGGCTCCCACTTCCATCGCCGTAACCTCGACTTCATTCCAGCGGTCGGCATCGACAGGTTCCGCATCCCGGCTTGCGGTTAACACCGCTTCCGCCGAGGTATGACCTTCCTCGATCACGAGCGTCTCGGGAATCGAATAACCCTCCGGCAGGTTCTTCAACGAGAGTTGAATCGCGGCTTCAAAGTCATCGTGGCGATCCGCCTTGAAAGTCAGTTTAACCCCGCCTCCTTTTTTCACGGTGGCTCCGCGTCCTGAAATCGAAATGGAAAAGCCAGGCTGCGGCGGACGAATGGTGAGCGAGTACTTATAGTCCGATCCGCCGAAGCCGCGCGTATCGCGAACCCGTACCAGATAGTCGCCATCCTGCGGCGCGGTGAACATCAACCGCGAGTCCTTGCCGAGCTTGCGGCGTCCGTCATCGTCATTGCGATAGTACAACGGAAAGACCGGCAAACCGTTATCGACGAGCTCCGTTCCCGGCGGATACGCTTCGACGATGTATACGGTTTCTTCGTTCGCGTGGGTGACGGCGGTGGTGTCGAAATAGGCGCGACGTTCGCCGTCTCCATACAGCAGGAATCCTGAATCGGGGCCTTTCGGCATTCGGACGATGCGACCGATCTCCCCGTTCATGTAGAGATACTGATTCAGGCCCATCTCTTCCCACCCTTTCACGCGCACCTGTAATTCCGAGGAGCTCAAACCGCGAAAGTTGATGTACGATTCCCGCACCGCCTGGAGCAGATATCGCAGGACCGGTTCACCGTCCGCGTGAAAGACGTCAATTACCGTATCGGCGGGAGATTGGGATTGTTCGGCGTTGGTTTCGATGACCCAGCTTTGCCCCGCTTTCGCGGAGAAGCGGTAGAGATCGACATCTTCCGAAAAGCCTTCCGCCGGTAACAGTATCCCTTCTACTTTCGCGGGGATGTTGAGCGTTTGAGCTTCTTCCCGACGGTTGTTCGGTTCCATTTCCGCGACCGGCTTCAAGCCTTCGTCCGGCATCGGGACATCGGGAATCGTTTCCGGCGCCGTCACCAGAAAGACCGGTTCTTCCGTATTGGCATCTTTCCGGTATTCCGGCCGCATGACATAAGAGGTCAGCGTGCCGTTCATGCGTCCGACCACGAGTGCGTCACTTCCCGGCGTGAACGATACTCCCGCCGGCCAGTCCGGTTGCTGTTCGAGGATGCCCGTTTGCGTGAATCCAACAGTTTCCCACAGTTTAAGAACCAGATCCTCGCCGGCAGAGGCGAGAATCGCTCCGTCCGGTGAGAAGACGACGCGCACGATTGGTTTCTCGTGAGCAAAACGGGAATACAAAATCGGGTTGGATCCTTCCTGCCCCTGTTGGGTGATCTTCCACACGCGGATGCGACGATCGACGCCCGCCGCCGCCAGATGTTTGCCATCGGGACTGAAGGAAACGGTGTACTGCTCTTTTTCCGGTTCGTTGAGAGTGTCGAGTCGCTTACCGGTCGTGACATCCCACAGCTTGACGGTCCGGTCGCCGCTGGCCGACGCGAGGATCGGCATGTCGGGATGATATTCGAGATCGTAGACCGGGCCGTTGTGACCCGTGAGCGTGTTGAGTAACTCGCCCGTCTTCAAATCCCATAAAATGATCGTCTGGTCGTAACTGCCGGTGGCGATGATTTTGTCTTCGGGAGAAATATCCGCCGCGTACATGCTGTCCGCATGACCTTCCAGCAGATTCAATGGTTTCCAGGTGTCGGTCGAAAACAGCCCCAACTGTCCGTAGAGCCCCGGTTCGCCCGCGGCAGCAAACAGAATCTCCCCGTCAGCGGAGAAACCGACGTCGTTGACGTTTCCAGTCATCCCATCCAGAGTTTGCACCAGCTTCTGATCGGGTAACGTGTAAACCTCCACCGAACCGTACCGTCCCACTGCCATCCAGCGACCATCTTTGGAATGGGTGACGGCAGTGATCGCCCGGCGGACTTCGTCGCGCGGTTTGATAGTTGGAACATCAGTCAAGCGACGGATCAGTGGTTTGGTCGGTTTCAGGGCTCCCGCAGCGATCCAGCGACGGATGACGGCGATTTCCTCTTTCGACGGTCCTGTGATCCCCTCGGGAGGCATGAGAGGCTCGGTTCGTCCTTCGATCAGTCGGACCAGATACGAATTGTCGGCATCCTGCGGTTTGATCACCTTTCCGCTCTGGCCTCCTTTCATGACGTTCTCAAACGACGTCAGCACAATCTCGCCGTTCGCTTCGACTTCGTCGTGGCAGCCGTTGCAATACTTCATGAAGATCGGTGCGACGTCGGCGTTGAAGTCGACTTCATCAGCGCAGAGAGATGAAATAGAAACAAAGACAATGGCGAGGCTACTCAGAAATCTGAACATCGTTATCACTCGTCTCTCTTAGAGTCAGTTGGCGTGTGGAGCGGTTGGATGCTGACGAATCTCTTCCATCAGCGTCTTCAACTCTTCGGCAATTTCAGGATGCTCGCGAATCACGTTCACATCCTGAGTCGGGTCTTCTTTTAAATTGTAGAGCTGTGCTTTCGGAGCGTTCGGTTTGATCTTGCCGTCGGTGATGTCGCTATTGATCTGGCCGGTAAACTTCGTCGCAGCTGCTCCTCCAAATCCGTGATCGCCGACATTCTTCGCCATGAAGCCTCCGTTTCCGGCGGCGCTGATATAAATCCAGTCGCCCTTTCGGATCGCGAGATGCGTTCGTTTTTGCGGAGCGATGAGCAGATGATCGCGGACCTGCTGTTCGGGAGAGCCGGTCAGAACCGGCAACAGATTAAAACTGTCGGGTCCTTCGTCCGGTTTCAGTTCGTGTCCCACCACGGCAGCCACCGTCGCCAGTAAATCGACGTTGCTGATCAGCGCGTCCGACTTTGACCCTGCGGAGATTTTCCCCGGCCAGCGAGCTATGAACGGCACACGATGGCCGCCTTCCCAGGCGTCAAATTTGAAACCGAACAAATCGCCGTTCAAGCGGTGTCCGCGTCGCCACGCTTCCTGGCCGCCGCGATTCAACATCCCACCGTTATCGCTGGTGAAAATGACGAGCGTATTTTCATCGAGCCCGGTCTCTTTCAAAGTCTGCATCACTTCGCCCACAATCCAGTCGAGCTCGTGAATGAAGTCGCCGTAGCGTCCCGCTTTACTGGTTCCCTGAAATCGGGGAGCCGGTGTAAACGGGTGATGAATGTTGGTCGTGGCGAGGTACAGAAAGAAGGGGGAGTCTTGGTGCTGATTGATCCAATCGACCGCTTTTTCAGTCAGCTTGGTGCCGACCTCTTCGTCGTCGTAGGCGGCGTGTGCCGCTTTCGCGCCGCCGATCTGCTCGATCCCGAATTTCTCGTCGAAGGCGCGAGTTTCGGCTTTCTGGTTGTAAACGAACGGATCATTTTTATCGAAACCGACCGGACGATGATTTTCGATGTACACGAACGGCGGGTGACTGTTCACGACCGGAATGCCGAAGTAATAGTCAAATCCGAGTTCCAGAGGTCCGGGTTTCAGCGGATCGTTCCAGTTGACCGGTTGTTTCTGACCGAAGCCGAGATGCCATTTCCCGATGATGGCGGTCTCATAGCCTTCCGCTTTCGCCACGTCGGCAATGGTTGTGCGATCCGGTTCGACAACCAGCGGCACTCGTAGAAAAACCGGACTCCACAGGTTCCCGTGACGAACAGGATAGCGACCGGTAAGAAGTGCGTAGCGCGACGGAGTACAGACCGCTGATGCGGAGTGAGCATCGGTAAACGATCGTCCTTCCGCGGCAAGGCGATCGATGTTCGGTGTCTCGACGTGTGTCGCTCCGTAACAACTCAAGTCGCCGTAACCCAGATCGTCCGCGAAGATGACGACGATATTCGGTGGCTTCTCCGCAGCGCAGAGCAACGTTGGGAATAACAGAATCGCGAGGCAGAGACTGATTCGTTGCATGATGGTTTCCGTTTGTGACGATAATGCTTCCAAGTACGCGGAGTTGAGTGAATCGGACGCGATGAATAATTTTCAAATCAGTGCTGAAACAAAAACTCTCGACTACTTAACAGGCTCCAGTACAGATCTTCGATCATTTGACGTCGTTCGCTGGGCGAAGTCTGCGACAGAACTGTCAGAATTTCGATTCGTTCCTGGCTGGTGGGGAAACGACTGAACGCCCGCAGGTACGCGGAATCGACAATCGTTTCGTCCGAAAGTTTCTGATCGACAATGTGGCCGATCCAGTTTTTCTCCTGAGCCAGCTTTTGATTCAGCGTATCGCCGTTCACGAGATGCAGCACTTGTACCATGCTCGGCTCGTCGGAGCGTTCGCATTCGCAGGTGGCGAGTCGTTCGGGACGCCCAAACGCATCGAGAAAATACGAGGAAATGTTGACGTCTTTGAGTTGCAGCGCTCTCGTCCCTTCGTCGTAACCGTCGAATTTTGTCGGCGCGTCGAGTACCTGCGAGACGGCGTCCAGCAGCACTTCCGCCTTCAGGCGACGAGGATAATAGTGTGAGTAGAACCGTTCGTCGGCTTCATTGCCGGCGATGAACTGGCTCGATCGCTGATAGGTCTCTGATTGCAGGATCAGTCGCATCAACGACTTGAGGTTATAATCCTCTGATTCCAGATAAGCGGCCAGAGCATCGAACAGTTCCTGATTGCTGGGCGGGTTGGTGAGCCGCAGATCGTCCACATTCTCGACAATGCCGACACCCAGGAAATTCGCCCAGATGCGGTTCGCGATCGCTTTACTGAAATAGGGGTTGTCATCGTCGATCAGCCACTCCACCAGATGCTCCCGACGGTCGTCCGTGGAGTCGAAGGAAACAGGTTCTCCTTGCAGCGGTCGCGGCGGTTGCGGTTTTCCCAGACGAGGCTGAATCAGTTCGCCCCGTTCGACGACGTACACATCCCGTTTGCCGTCTCCGTTGCGAAAATCGCCCCCCCAGCCTTTGGCTCTCACGCGTGAGAAGAGATTCGCCATGCCGTAATAATCGTTGTTTGTCCATTTTTCGAGCGGATGATCGTGGCAACGGGCGCAGTTAATCGCCATCCCCATGAACGCCATCGAGACGGTCTCCGCCGTATCGAGCGGATCCTGATGCAGCGTATAAAAGTTGACGGCACCGTTTTCGTAGCTGCTGCCGGTGGCGAGGATCACTTTCCGGGCAAACTCATCCCACGGTGTATTCTGTTCGACCTGCTCTCGAATCCATTTCGAGAAGGCATCGAGCGCTTTCGGTCGCAGCCGTTCGCCGGAGAGGAGAAACAGATCCGACCAGCGATACGTCCAGTAATCGACAAATTCCGGACGTTTGAGAACCTTGTCGATCAGTTGATGACGTTTGCCTGCATCTTCGCTCATTAGAAACGTTCTCGTTTCTTCTTCCGTCGGCAGGATTCCTAACGTATCGAGGAACACGCGGCGGATGAATTCCGAATCGGAACAGAGCGGGGAAGGGGGGATGTTGAGTTTTTGCAGTTTCTCGTTGACGTGTTTGTCAATCAGGTTTTCGGAACGGCTGGCGTAAATGTGTTCGGGAACAGTTTGTTCGTAAGGAGACGTGATCAGGCCCACGACGTTCTGCCCCAGATACCAGGCGACGATCGCTCCTTCGCCGTGTCCTTTGATATCGGCGTGGCCTGTTTTGTCGATTTCGGCGACGGAGGAATTCGTCGAACTGAACTTGGCCCACTGGGTCACATCTTCCACATGTCCGTCCGAGAAGTGAGCGCGGATCAGGAACTGTTGCGTCACTCCCGGTTTAACGACGATTTGTTTCGGCAAAATTTCGAGTTCCGTAATCCGAGGATCTTCGGGCGTCGGTTCCGGTTGACCGGCGGCAATCCACTCCGCCAGAACCCGATACTCCAGACTCTCCTCATCGAAGCGGACCCCTCCTTTGTGGGGGACCATGCCGGTCGGTTTGGTGAGTAACAGGCTGCGTCCCGGATCGGAGGGAATGATCCGACGCCCGCGCGCCTGTCGCGTGATGCTCCAGAAATCGAATTCAGGATCGTAACCTCTGAGCGACAGGTAGAAACCGTTCTTTCCCTGCGCAGCACCGTGGCAAGCGCCCTGGTTACAGCCCGACTTCGACAGCACCGATTGAACGTGGTTTCGAAAACTCCAGGTGAAAGGCTGATCCATACCGGAGACTGTGACCTCGATGGAGGAGGTCGCATCGCCCACGGAGGCGGTGACGGTGGTCGAGCCGTTTCCCCGTGGGTGAATAACACCGTTCACGACTTCAGCCACTTCGGAGTCGGCCGTCTCAAACTCCACCTCTTCGGTGACCTGAGCGCCGAGCGTCTGGCCGGATGATTGTTGTACGACCAGCCGGTGCCGTGCTTCGGGACCGTTCAGTTTCAGTCTGTTTGGAAGAAGCTGAATCTCTGCCGCGTGAGCGGTCAAAGTGAGGGAGAGCAGGAGCGTCAGGGAGGTGAAAAATCGCATGGAGTAAAACTCCGGAAATGAAAACGGTGTGTGGAATTGCGTGCGCGAGCACGCCGGGAGTCTGATCAATCATCAGGAGTCTGTTGTGGCCGGTTGGTGACGATCACGCACATTCTCAACCGGCTCGACAGGCTAAAACAACTCGTGAATCGGCTTGGTCCCGAAATCGACGAGCGGGAAGGGACGACCCGCCGGCCCCGGCAAGTGAGTCTCCAGGTCGAATCCCAGGGACTCGAAGATCGTGGCAATGACTTCATTCGGAGCAACGGGACGTTCCGCGGGATAGGCGCCGACCGGATCGCTTTTTCCGACGACGCGACCTCCCTGAATGCCGCCACCCGCGAAATAGGAGGTCCAGCATTGAGGCCAGTGATCGCGTCCGCCCGCAGGATTGACGCGCGGCGTGCGTCCGAATTCCGCCAGATTGCACACCAGCGTCTTATCCAGCAACCCCCGTTCAGAGAGATCGGCGATCAACGCGGAATACGCCTGGTCGTACATTGGCGCCACCACATCCCGCATCCCTTCAATGGAGGTAAACGGTTTGGTGCCGTGAATGTCCCAGGTGATTTCGTTAAAGACGGTCAGGAATGTATTGACGGTGACGAACCGCACGCCGGCTTCGATCAACCGTCGCGCCAGTAAACAGCATTGTCCGAAACGTGTCATGCCGTACCGTTCGCGAACCTTCTGTGGCTCCTTCGAGAGATCGAACGCTTCGCGGGCTTCTTTGCTGGAGATGATCCGAAAGGCCGACTCGAAACTCGTATCGAGCAAACGGGCGTCTTCCGATTTTTCAAACGATTTCACGGTGTCATCGACGATAGAACGCAGCTTCTTGCGGCGTTGCAGTCGCGCTTCGCCGATTGAATCGGGAGGCAACAGGTCGGGGACTTTGAAATTCGGTTTCGACGGGTCCGCCATCAGAACAAAAGGATCGTGCGCCTTCCCGAGGAAGCCGGCGTCCTGACCGTGAGGCATACCGCCTCCCGTGTTCCCCATCGGTTCGGGGAGGATCACGTGGGCCGGAAGATCGGAGCGGCGGCCGCGCAGATAAGAAGTAACGCAACCGGCGTGCGGTGAAATGACGCCCCCCGTAAACAGTCGCCCGGTCTGCAACATCTGATGTCCCGAATCGTGGACGGCAGATGCGGTGTGATAGCAACTGCGGACGAGAGAAAACTTGTCAGCGATTTCAGCGTGTTTCGGAAAGATTTCGCTGATCTCAAAATCCCCTCTGGTTGACATCGGCTGGAAGGGACCGCGGATTTCCTTCGGTGCGTCCGGCTTCATGTCGAAGCAGTCAAGCTGACTCGGCGCGCCGAGGTTGAAGATCATGATGACCGAGCGCTCGTCGTCTTTGGGATTTCCTTCGGCTTGCTCACTCGCCCGGAGACGTTGCAGATCGGCCAGTGAAAGTCCAGCGGCACCCAGTGTGCCGACCTGGAGAAAATCACGACGGTTAATTCCGTCGCAGGTATGAGCGCTGCCCTTGCCTGAAAAATTCAGCATTGGTGACCCCGTTGTTGGTTGGAACTCGATCCATCAATAGATCTTCATGCTAATCCGACAAGCGGGGCGACTCAAGCTGTGTTTGAGCGGGAGAATATTCCCGCCGCGCACAAAAAAACGACCGGCAAGCCGGTCGTTTTTAATCGAAAGGGGCGCGTCGCCTTCAGGGGGCCGACTCGACTCCCACAGCGACCTCATCCAGGTCGAGCTCGAAGTCGATTTCCTGCGAGCAGAGTTCCTCCCGCAAGATTGGAATATCGCGGGGAGCGTCGATTTTCAGTTTCACCTGACGCCCGGTGACCTTCACGATCGTGATCGAAACGTCGTGACCGATGAAAACGCTTTCGCCAGCTTTGCGAGAGAGTACCAGCATTGTCCTTCACTCCTTTTGGGACCAGTTTGCCATTGGGTCTGCCGTCACGCGAACACCTTTCCGCTGACAGCGAAGCCGTCTCCACGGCCTGTTGTCGAAAAGATACTACTGAACGACGAATCCTGCCTACCCCAATTGCGAGAATCTTTAGCAAATTTACCGATTTTTCGGATTGTACAGCACTGAACATGGCCCGCTGCATCTGTTTTAGGCTCGCTTGAGTGCTGGTTTTTCGGCTGCGGGCGGTGCGAGTGCCTGTTATTTGTGCAATCGGAATTATTCGCAGGATCGCTACAATCGGCACAGGCTGCCATTCTGGCGGGAGCGGGTGGTTCGAGAGGCTCGTTTTTGACGGTTCGTCAAAAATAGATTTCTCGTGCTGCGGACGATTGTCGCTTGAGACTCGCGGCGTGATTGGTCACTCTTGCGGGTGAAGTAAACCAATCAGCTCGCCGGTCGGACTTCCAGAGGAAAACCCGTCCCGCATTACGAATTAGCATCGAGGAAAGATATGGTCAGAATTGGCATCATCGGCTTGGGGTTCATGGGGTACACCCACTACACCGGAGCGCAATCGGTCAACGGAGCGAAGGTAACCGCCATCGCGACCCGCAGTGAGAAGAAGCGAGCGGGAGACTGGACCGGCATTCAAGGCAACTTCGGCCCTCCGGGAGGCCAGGTCGATTTGAGCGATGTCGCTACTTATGAAGACTACCACGACCTGCTCAACGATCCGAACGTCGATCTGGTCGATATCTGCCTGCCGACCGACCAGCACGAAAAAGTGGTGCTCGAGTCGATCGCCGCTGGAAAGCCGACGCTCGTCGAAAAGCCGATTGCCATCGATCCGGAAGCCGCGGCTCGCATGGTTGACGCCGCGGAACAAGCGGGCGTCCCCCTGATGGTTGCTCATGTGCTGCCGTTCATGCCGGAATTCAAGTTCGCCTCCGACGCCATTGCTTCCGGAAAATACGGCAAACTGAAAGCGGCCCACTTTCGTCGCGTGATCGCTCCGCCCGACTGGTCGAGCGATATGTCCGACTTCAAGAAGCTCGGCGGATGGGGAATCGATCTTCACATTCACGATAATCATTTCATCGGTCTGGCCTGCGGCGTCCCCAGCAAGGTCTTCTCCTCCGGGATTCTTCAGGAAGGTTTCGTGAATCACGTCCATTCGCAATACCTCTACGACGACAAACCCGATGTCGCCGTCAGTTGCGTCAGCGGGGGGATCGCGGCTCCCGGTTATGCTTTCGGGCACGGCTATGAAATTTACCTCGAGAAAGCGACGATCATGTTCGACTTCGCCACTCTCGGAGGAGAGCCAACCCTGAATCGTCCCGTGACACTCCTCGATGAGAACGGCAACGTCGAAACGCCCGAGCTTCCGGGAGGCGATGAATGGTGCGCGGCGTTTACTGCCGAACTTCAGGCGGCCGTCGATGGTCTGGAGAAAGGAGAGGTTCCCGAGATTCTCTCCGCCGACCTGGCGCGAGCCGCTCTCGATCTCTGTTACGCCGAAGCGAAGAGTATCGAAACGCACCAGCCGGTCGAGTTATGATGTGTCATTCCTGATAGCCCTGCCGCGCAAGCGGCGGGGGCTGATCTGATTTTTAATTGCTAATTGCCAGTTTCTGATTTCTCACGTATGTCCGACTTCATAGAACCGCTCGACGATGCCGAGCAGCCCGCCGTCGAAAACCTGCCGCTCCGATCGCTGCACCACGGTGGTTACACGATCGAAGGGTATTCGCGCGCCGCGGTCCAGAGTTACTGGCGCATTCCCGAGCTCAAGATCGGTTTCGATCTTGGCGGCAGCCCCTGGGCCTTCATGGGATTGCAGACCGTCTTCATCACACACGCGCACCTCGACCATATGGCGGCACTCCCCGTCTACGTCGCGCGACGCCGCATGATGAAGATGGAGCCTCCGACGATCTACTTACCGGCGGAATCGGTCGACGATACCTGGAAGATGCTGAAAGCCTGGCATCGACTCGACCGCGGTCGCATGATCTGCGATCTGGTCGGCGTGAAACCGGGCGACGAAATCAAACTCGGCCGCGAACATGTCGTGACCGCGTTTGAGACGAGGCATACCGTCGCCTCGGTCGGCTATATCGTGTACGACGTCCGTAAAAAACTGAAGGAAGAATATCAGGGGCTCAAAGGGGAAGAGATCCGCGACCTGCGACTGGGCGGCGAAGAAGTGACGCACGAAGTCCGCTTCCCCATCGTCTGCTACACCGGCGACACCTCCTCCGACGGGCTCGACAATCACCCCGACGTCTACAAATCCAAGATTCTCATCACCGAGATGACATTCTTTCGGCCCGAGCATCGCAAAGATAAAATCCGCAAGTTCGGCCACATGCACCTCGACGACATCCTCGACCGCGAAGACAAGTTCGAGAACGAACTGATCGTCGTCTCCCATTTCAGCACGCGGTACGGCGAAGATCACGTGCGCTGGTCCCTGTCCAAAAAAATTCCCCCGTCGCTCAGTAAGAAAATCCAAATCTGGTTGTGAGTCGAAAATTGCTTCCGGGTATGATGCCTTCTTGTATGACGTGTGCATGGCGACTCAACGGAAACGTGAAGCGATGACGAGAATCTTTTTTTGGGCTTATCTGCTCTTGTTGAGCGGAGTCTGCTTCGCTGAAGAACCCCAGCCACAAGTTGATTCAGCAAAAAAACAATCGCCAGCATCTCGAAAAAGAGGGCGACTGCCGAGCTTGCCCTTCCTGCGGGTGCATGACCCCTCTTCGGTCTACAAAGAGCAGGGACAATACTGGGTTTTTTATACGGGGCGAGGAGTTTCGTCGGCCTCTTCCGAAAATCTGGTCGACTGGACCCCTGGTCCTTCGATTTTTCAGGAATCGCCGGATTGGGTGGCTGAGGCCGTACCGGGTAATCGAGGACACTTTTGGGCTCCCGATTTGATCAGATTGGGCGACCGGTACGGAGTCTATTACAGCGTGTCGACATTCGGGAAAAACAGGTCAGCGATTGCCCTCGCGACTTCCCCCTCACTCAATCCGCAGAATTCCGAGACCGAGTGGACCGATCGGGGGATTGTCATCCAAACCGATGAGGCAGATGATTATAACGCGATCGATCCTTCGGTGTTGAGAACATCGGCTGGCGAATTGTGGATGGCTTTCGGGTCGTTCTGGAGTGGGATCAAGTTGATCCGTCTCGACCCGGAGACCGGCTTGCGGCATCCCGAATGTCAAACCGTTCATTCAGTCGCCTGGAAAGAACAGATTGAAGCTCCCACTCTGATTGAGAAAGATGGTTTCTTCTATTTGTTCGTGAATTGGGGATGGTGTTGTCGGGGGACCGACAGTACTTACAATATTCGAGTTGGACGCAGTCGGAAAATTACAGGCCCCTATCTGGATCAACGTGGTCAAGAATTACTCCGAGGTGGAGGGACGCTCGTCTTGGAAACTGAAGGAAATATGATCGGTCCCGGACATCCCGTCTTCATTGAACGAGATCAAAAATGGAAAATGCTTTTTCATTATTACGATGCCCAACATCGTGGCGTCCCGCGTCTCGGGATCCGCAATCTGACATGGACCTGTGATGGTTGGCCGGAGATCGTGCAGCCGAAATGAACCCCTTTCGCTTTCTTGAACCATCGATGATTGGAGATGATGTGACAGCAACAATCGGTCGACGTCAGTTTCTCGGCTCCGTTGCGGGAGCTGCGCTCAGCGGTCTTGGTTCCGCGTCCCAAACCGCCATCGCCTCACAAGCTCATGCGCTGGCCGCCGGGAAGGAACTCTCCGCCGATCTGGTCATTGTCGGAGGCAGTCTGGGAGGTTGCGCGGCGGCGATTGCCGCTCTGCGAAATGGATTGCGCGTCGTGATGACCGAAGAATTTCGCTGGATCGGCGGGCAACTCACCTCTCAAGCAGTTCCCCCCGATGAGAATCGCTGGATCGAAACCAACGGCTCCAACCAATCCTATCGAGACCTCCGGACACGAATTCGCAATTACTACCGCCGCAACTATCCGCTCACCGAGTCGGCTCGCCGGAAAGAGAACCTGAACCCCGGCAACGGGAGTGTTTCCCGCTTGTGCCACGAACCGAAAGTCACCCTCGCCGTGCTGCGCGACTGGCTGGCCCCCTACGAAAGCTCCGGCCAGCTCACGCTGATGACCGAAGCCATTCCCATCCAGGCAGACACGGACGGAGACCGGATTCGCTCGGTCACCATCCAGTTCTCAAAAACGGAACAGACACTGGAACTCACCGCTCCCTATTTTATTGATGCGACCGAATTGGGAGATTTGTTGCCGCTGACGAAGACGGAGTTCGTCACGGGAGCCGAGGCACAATCGGAAACCGGAGAACTTCACGCCGCCGCGGAAGCCGACCCCGACAACCATCAGGCATTTACCGTCTGCTTTCCGATGGAGTATCGCGCGGGGGAGGAGCATCTGATCGAGGAGCCGGCGTCGTACCAGTTCTGGAAATCGTTCATTCCTGAACTCTCGCCGCCGTGGCCGGGGAAGCTGTTCGACCTGACCTACACACATCCCCGTTCTCTGGAACCGCGACAGCTCGGGTTCAATCCGGCGGGCGGAAAATACGACGGCGTCCTCAACCTTTGGCTCTACCGCCGCATCGCTGACCAGAAGAACTTCCAGCCCGGCACCTATCCGGGAGACATCAGCCTGGTCAACTGGCCGCAAAATGATTATCTGCTGGGAAATCTGGTTGGAGTGACGGACGACGAAAAAACCCGACACGTCCAGCAGGCCAGAGAGTTAAGTTTGTCGTTGTTCTACTGGTTGCAGACAGAAGTCCCCCGCGCCGACGGCGGGCAGGGCTGGCCCGGATTGCGATTGCGGGGCGATCTGGTCGGTACCGCGGACGGCATGGCGATGGCGCCCTATGTCCGGGAATCACGACGCATCAAGGCTCTGTTTACTGTGCTGGAGGAGCATGTGGGACGCGAGCAGAGAGCCCAGATCACCGGGGCCGCGGCAGGCGAGTTACAGGCCGCCCCGTTTGACGACTCCGTCGGCATCGGTTCGTATGCCATCGATCTGCATCCCAGCACCGGTGGCGACAACTATATCGACTTCCTGGCGTTGCCGTTTCAGGTTCCGCTCCGATCGCTTATTCCTCAACGGATGGAAAATCTGCTGGCGGGCTGCAAGAACCTGGGAGTCACTCATCTCACGCAAGGCTGTTATCGTCTCCATCCCGTCGAATGGGGAATCGGCGAAGCGGCAGGCTGCGTCGTCGCTGAGGCACTCCAGAAAAATCGCAGCCCCCGCGCGATTGCCGACAATAAATCCCATCTGCAGGACTTTCAGCAGGCCTTGCTCAATCAGGGCGTCGCTCTCAACTGGAAGTGACGGGATTCTGTCCAGTTTTTTTAGCCCATGCGCCTCTAGGCAGTCAAACCCCCGACCGCCGACAATAAGACCGCGTAAAACCGAGACACTACGCTAGGTACATTCAGGACATCGATTTGCAAAGCGTTTCAGGAAGAAGTACACCCGAAGGGATTCGAACCCCTAACCCTCGGTTCCGAAGGCTCGGACAAGCCTTTAGGACATTTTCAGACAGAAGAGGACAAGGAGGGTCACGAAACGTTCCCGACCGTGTTTTGTAGGCTCTACTGCCCCTCCCGTTCTGGACACTTTCGGACACTCCGGGACACTCTCGGACAGCCTCAGGGGGTGCAAAGGGGGGTGCAAGCCGCCAAAGGGGGTGCAAAAGACCGAGGGTTGCCAGGGGGTTCAAGACCGAGGGGTGCAGGGTGTGCAGGGGGTTTTCGGAAGGCGGTTTCGCCGAAAGCAGACGCTGCGGAGGAGGCCCGCGAAGCGGGCCTACCGCGTAGCGGCAAGCAACACCACCAGACCGCCACCCCACCCGAGCTTCTCCCTTACCCTCTTCTGGCCCGCTCTTCGGGCGAAGGGCCTACGCCGAGCCCAGCCCCCAGAGGCCAAGGGAAGCCAAAGGAAAGCCTCCCGAGTGGTCACTCTTTGACGAGGCTCGAAAGTTGCGTGTCCTCCGGATACTCATCAGCCTCCTGAAAGACCTCGTCGAGTTGCTCCATCGAGAACGGGCAGGCCATGTCACGCAGTCCGTTCACGTTGTCCAGAATGTCTCCGGTGGTCTGCTCGCGGCTCTCCGATTCCCCAGTCTTCATGTTGATCGAGGCTGCTCTGGGCACATTCTCCAGATGCCACTGAATGAACTCTCTAAACAAATCGCTTGGCATAAACTTCTCCCTTTGATGGACGCCATCCCGTCATTGAATCAAAGCCCCCAAAGGAAGGCAAGCGAGAAACTCGACCGTTGCTTGCGGTCTCGGAGCCCCAAGTCAGAGCCGCCACTTCGGGCAAAGTTAGTGTAGGAAGGGAGGACGCAGGAGCCTCCCGAAATCACACTAATCAGGAGACCCGACATGGTAGCCAAGGCCAAGACCAAAGAAATCTGGCGGACAATCGCATTCAACGAACGCTACGAGGTAAGCAACCTCGGACGAGTCCGGAATGCCGAGACCAAGCAGATCAAAAAGCAGAACTTCTCGTACAACAGGCCCTACGTTGGCCTCTACGACCCGAACCGATACACCTGCCACAGGGTATTAGTCTCCAAAATCGTCAGCGAGACATTCCTCGGACCCAAGCCCGAAGGCATGCAGGTCGAACACATCGACCAAGATTCCAGCAACAACGCCGTGACGAATCTGCTCTACGTCACTCCCTCGCAGAACCAACTCCGAAGCTATGCCCTCACAGATCGCCCGAGGCATTCGGGACCAGATTTGGATCAGGAGAGTTACGACATGATCTGCGAACTGTGGGAGACTGGGAATTATTCGCAGGTCTCCATTGGGAAGATGCTGGGGATCAGCAACGCAGCAGTTTCGCGGATTGTGAATGGCAAGAGGGAGGCCAGAGGGAAGCACCGTTTGATGCCTCCGACGCCGGAAGACTTGGAGAAGTACAAGAAGCCAGAGCCGAAGATCGACTTAGAGGAGGTTCAGAGGCTTCGGGACGAGGGTTGGAGTGGGGCGGATATCGCTCGTCATTTCGACTGCACTCCGGGCTACATCTATCGTGTGTGGAACAAGTTGGATTGAGAGTAAATAGGATTGAGGGCCTCGGGGTTATTTTCACCTTGGGATCTACTAGGTGTCACGTTGGGCGTACACTTCCCCGAGGTCCTTGATTCAAAAATAAAGTGAGTTGGTTAAAGCGGGCCACTGGCCACAACTCAGGTGATTGGAATCTCTGGCATGTCCTTCAAGCGTCACCTGCTGCCATAGCGGTTCTCCAACCGGTGGCCCGCTTTAGTCAACTCGCAGCTCATCTGATATCGAATTGCAACACCGGTCAGATGGGGGAATTTGACGACAACACCAGACGTATTGTAAGCATGCAATTCGATTAGAGCCGCATGTCCCCTTGTCTGGTGTGGGGCATCGCGGCTCTCGTCTTGTATAGAAGGACACCAGACAATGGCTAAGAAATCTTCCGGCGAGCCCGCTTGGCTCGACCCATCAGAGCGGATGAAGATCATCTTCTACTGCTCCGAACTCTCGCCAGCAGAATGTAACGTCTTGCAGGCTATCTCCTTTCACATGATGAAGAGGCCAACCTGCCACCCCAGCCAGATTCGCTTATCGAAAATGACCAACCTCAATAGGACCACCGTGAATCGGCGAATCCAAGATCTGGAGAAACGCGGATTCCTCAAGACAAGGGCGAGGAGCGGCAAGCTAGAGCAGTCACTCGAATACCGAATCAACTGGGAACTGCTCCGAAAGCATGTGGACGAGAGCCTGCTCACCAAAGAAGAGCGGGAGCGGCTCAAGCCTGACACCGTGTCAAAATCGGAGAAACCTATTGCAGGAGAGCACAACTGTAACGACGTTAAGGTGTTGCAGGAGAACACAACCCCTGTTGCAGGAGACAACAACCCCCTGTTGCAGGAGACAACAACCCCTGTTGTACCGTGCTACACGGAAGGGGAAAAAGAAAGGGAAATTCGAAAGACGACGAAAGGAGGGGAAAGGCCAGAGGCGAATGAGGCGGAGCCTCTCGTCGAAAGAGAAACAGAGCAGAAGAGGGAGGCAATCCCTGAAGAAACAGGATTCACCTTAGAAGAGCTAGAAGGAGAATGGGACGACGATGATGAACTACACTTCGACGAAGAAGAGGAAGAGCTAGAAGATGCGAACCCTGAAGAAACCCAACTCCTGCAACTCAAAGAGGAATTGAAACTCCCTGACTCCGTCGAAACGATTCCAATCCTCGTCGAAGAATTTAAGAAACGAATCAAGAGGGGATTCTATTCTGCCTACAGAGAAGCGGAATTGCCGCCACCATCTCTTGCAGGAATAATTGCCGACCTCCGCAAAATCAGCCATCTGGAATTCGATTGCCAACTCTCCCTTGGCGGCATGTTCTGCCAGCCCGCCAATCTAGAGCGGCTATTCCATCGGCTCACCAATGAAGAGGACGGAATCCTGGCGAACCACGCCGACCTTCTCCACAGCTTCATCCGCCAAACCGTCGAAGCCCTGGCGGATAATGAAGCTGCTAGGGTCACCAAATCACAAGCCCTAACTCTCAGTGAAATCGGCGAGAAGCTAGAGCCATACCTCAGACGAGAGACATCAGAAGCTGAGAAGGAATACGTCCTGCTCGAAATCCGCGAGGAGGCAGACCGACAATTGAAGGCAGAGCAAGATCGCGAAAAGCGTATCGAAAAGAAAATGCGACATTTGGAAGAAGCATTAGCCCACCCAACCTCTACCGCTCCAAAGGAGGCTACAGCATGAATACAAGAGAGCACGAATTAGATCATATTGAAATATTGGAACGAAGTTTGAAGCAATTCCCTATTTTTCAGACCCCCGGATGTCCGGCAGGTCGAGCCGACTATCTGGCTAGGATTGAGGAATTAGAACAATCTACACCAACCTTAAAAAGGAGCCGAGTTTTGAACGAACAAATTATGAGCATGTGGGCTAGCATGACTCCCGTCGAGTTCTACTACTACTGGTACTGCTATATTGACGATGGTAGATGTCAGGGGATCACGAAAACTGGTGAACCTTGCCAAGCTGGGGCTTCACATCTCGAAGATCGAGGATTCAAGGCAGGTATTCATGACCGCTGTTTTCATCACAGGTTAGCATCTCCGATTACGACACTCCCAAAATCTCTAGTCCGATATCCTGAAGAATGGCACTATTGGATTATTGAGAGTGAAGTCGCTAGAGGTTCTGGTGGCTTCGTCGGAACCCTCGCTTTGGTCACACATTCTAGCTTTCCGACAGAGGAGGAAATCATAAAGGCATGGGAAACTTATGGATGCTCGGATGTTTTGCAAATTAACTTCTGCAATCAAATTGATTCGTTGCTCTATTCTATCGCCAAGGATTTGTCGATTATTGATTCCCTGACTTATAACAGGCATTTCCAAGGCTGTTGCGAGGACCCTGTGGACGTATTGAAAAAGGCTAACGCCTCTTCACACCCAATACAGGAGACCCCATGACTGATTCCACGAAAGCTGCCGTTCTTGGCGGACCGCTCGACGGCAAAGAGTTCACCATTTCAGACCTCGATACTGCCCTCTCAGAATTCTACTACTGGCAAACCGTCTCACGTGGCAAAGTCCGCAGAGGGAAATACATCCTCGTCATCAAAGAAGTCGATGGCGAAATGACATTCCGCTATCAATTCGAGGCATCCGAAGACTTCGACAACTCCCAAGCCAGAGGCCCCAGCGTCGCCAAACAATTCAAAAACCGCAAGAGGAGTACATAGCTTAACGCGACGTTAATCGGGCAAAAATAGGGCATGAAGACTTCGCCATTCATCAGCCCGAAACAACTCGCCAGAAGGTACGGAGTCAGCCGCATCACCATCTGGAACTGGCGAAAAAAGGGCAAACTCCCCAAGCCTCTCATCGAGACAGGAAGGGAAACCTTCTGGCTGCTCGTCGAAATCGAAGAATTCGACAGGAGAATGAAAGCCCTCGTCGGTGATGAATGGCCACCAAAAGGAGCATACCCCAAATGACCGTCACTGCCGGAAAAGCCAAACTCATAATGGGCAAGCCCTGCATGGATTGCGGAGACGGGACCGCCATCTTCAACCGCTGCGATGAATGCGAGCGGAAGTTGCGAGAGTCCGAAATCCTGCATGCGTTCGCCTTAGAACTCGTGGAGCGGTACCCCGAGAAGAGATTCTACCCCTCGCATCCCAGTTGCTACTCCGACATCTGCTTCATGCAGACTGTCGATGGGGGAATTTCCCTGACTCTTGATGGTGGCGGTAATCTCGACATTACCCAAGAGTTCGACCTCGCTGCTCCTGACAGCATCGACGCGATCTTCTCGGCTATCGATTCCTATTTCTGGCAAACCCAGGACCGCAACGAGTACACATATCGGCTCCGAGTCCAGACGAAGCAGAAATTATTCGGCTATTCCGTGACGGCGACCGTCAAAATCCCAAGCAGTATCATTCACGGGAGCTTCTAATGGCAGCATCACCCTACATCAGCATGAACAAAGCAGGAATAGCCACCGAACGCTCCGAAGTCCTCGACGCCATCGAGTCCGAAATTCGGGAACGATACGCAGACGTTGAGATCCATCACGGACGCTATGAGAACCAAGAGGGCATCCAATGCAACCTGCCTATTCTCTCCGTGGTCCTGCGAGGGTCGGGGCTCACAGTTCAGTTCGCTCAAGAGTGGTCGCGGACTTTAGAGTTTGGGAATAAATCCGAGAACCTCGATATCGACCTGCAAGACCCTAAAAGTATCGATGCCCTCTGGGAATTCCTCGACCCGAGAATGCGGGATCAGCCATACGGTATCTTCGGAAATTTTCGCTACATTTCGGGGCATTCCTCTTACACGATCACCTTTAACGGTTACACCTCAGGACCAATTCCTCCGAATGCATCACCTGCCACGATTGAGCAAGTCCTCGCATCGATGCCCTGTTTTGAGAATTCGAGTATTGAGGTTAGTGCGAATGGGGAAGTCACCCTGACCGGTACGTCGAGGTCGAAGGACTGCGAGGTTCAAGAGGTTGTGAGGGTTAAGGGGATATCACCTGCCGAGTCGTCCAAGATGTGGGATGAGATCGACATAAGCCTAGTCAATGACGAAGGAGCAGAATCATGCCAGACACCGTAGAAATTCTAGATGAAATGCAAGCGAGCATTGAGAGACTGAGGAGGCTCCATGGCGAATCCATCCCAACTCCAGAGGATTCCCCGCGAACCCGAGTTTGCGGACGAGTTCATCGAGACCGCGAAGAACTGCAACAAGAGCCCATTCCTGATCCAGACCCTTGAACTCGAACGCCGACACAGGCCCGAAATTCAGGAAGAGATCACGATCTTGTTGAATCGCCTCTACTACCAACAGTGAGCAGCTATGAAAATCACACTGAAGAAAGAGCCCTCCTTCGAGGTTATCTATAACGACCAGTCCTTCGGCACCTTCACTCAGTCTGGTGAAGAATGGGAGGGGCTTATCTGCCTGAGGAATTCATCGGGAGATCGCATAATCGTGCAGGCCGAATCGATGGCTGAGAAGGTCTTCCCGATGTTCTGTGATTCCCGAGATGTGGATGCGATCTGTGCTTCGGAAGGGTTATTCGATGTGAAGGCATCGGAGGCGACCTGAAGGGCTGGACCTCAAAAATAGAGCAGTTATTGCCCAATTCATGTCTTTACTGCTCAAGAGATCCAATGGCCGACCAGAAGAACAACTCCTCCCATAATTTCTGGGATAATGTCGATTTCGTCCTTAAGCTCCTGTTTCCGATTGGCATGCTCATCATTGGGTGGCTCGTCGGACAGATCGATGACTTGCATGATACCGACATGAATCACGAGCGGAGGCTCACGATTGTGGAATCCGCCAAGGCAGAGCAAGCGGAAGTCAACAAGACCAATGAGGAGTTGCGGGCCTTGCTCCACAAGATCGACACGAAAGTCACTTCCATTCAATCCAAGCTCACGGAGCAAGATAGGCAGAGGAACCAATAATGCCGCATCGCAATCTAGAAATGAACTATACCCCACCAACAGTTGTCGCTTTCAAATCAGGGGCAATCAGCAGCACTGCCATCGGCCTGACAGACCTCGGGTTCACCGCCGAAGAAATTGCGGAGGCAGAGAGGGCAATCATTTCGACTCATGCAACCGAGGTTCATATGCGTTGGGATGGTGGGAATCCGACTGGGACTACGGGAATTATGCTTGATGAGGGGAGCGGTGCGGCTTTCGCCGTCATTGTCGGTTCAGAGAATCTCCAGAATCTAAAGTTCATCAAGGAATCAGGCGGGGCTGACGGAACGCTCTCAGTCATGCTCGAAAAGCAGAACACCTAATACTGCTGACAGAAGAATAGCCCGAAACTCGCTGACGTATTGAAATGGAGGGTTCGAGTTCTCGCTGTGAAGCTCGGACACATTCACACCAAATTAGGAGCAGACTAATGAAGCAGCTAATCTACACGACACTCATCCTCACATCAACAATTATTGCTTATGGCCAAGTCCGGAGCGGAAACCCGATAAAAGACTGGATCGACACCCAGAGACAAATAAGGGCCACAAATACCAGCAAGTATTCTGAAGATCGGGCATTATCGTTGGATTTCGTAACTGGAGGTTACGCAGATAAATCCTCCCAGCCATATCTAATGGTACTGGATGTGGACGATATCCCGGAACTCGACGAGAATAATGGAAAGCATTTTGCCACAATCCTCGTCAGGCAAGCTGTTGAGGGCAGCAAGAGCTATATTGCCCAAACTCCGGAAGGCCCTGTTGTCGTCGAGGGAGAACACAAAACAGCCGAATTCCGATTAGGTGTGGCAACTGATCGACGCGGCAACATTGAAATCTCCGTATGGGGCAAGAACGGTAAACGATGGGTCAACCGATCCATCGAAAGTGACTGGTTAGACGAATAAGGCTGGCCCTCGGACTGTGTAGGTCCGAAGCCAAGGCCCGGCAGTAGTCTACGCTCCTGTCGGGCTTTTCAAATCAAGGGACTGTGGCGGTTCCTGCCTGAGACCCCAGCAGATTGTTACGCCTCTGCTGGGGTCTTTCCATACACAAAAATAAAGCATGCGGAAATACAAACCCCTACAATCCAAAAAGCAATTCAAGCGTCCCATACGCAGAAACCCAGATGCCCCAAAGGATAGGCACACCGTACCTGCCCACAAAAGAGGCTACGACTCCAAATGGAGACGAGCAAGGGACGGATTCTTACGCCGTCACCCACTCTGCCGAAGATGCGAGGCCGAAGGACGAGTCACTCCTGCTAACTGCGTGGACCACATAATCCCATGGACCTCAGTCCCAACGTATGAAGAACAACGCAAACTCTTCTGGGATTCGAGTAACTGGCAATCCCTCTGCGACCATAGGAGCCCACATAACTGCCACGCTAAAAAGACGGCAGAAGATCAGGCGAAGTACGACACCTACCCAGCTATGACCAAAGGGTAGAAGCTCAAAAATAGGTAGGAATACACCCCTATTAGGAGCAGACATGAAATTCTCAGAGTTCATGGATTCTACCCTCTCATCACACCCAATAATCCTGCAAGTCAACGATTCCGCGAAAGAACGAATCACCTCCCTCATCGAATGCCAAATAGAGGAAGTTCAGCACAGGGCTGAAGACGCAGGAATAGAGTTGACGCCGAAGTATCAGCTACGTGTCGGGAAGAGAGAGCCTGACAAATTCATGCTGCGTCCAGTCGGTGAAGGCGAGCCCGATACTCTCATACGCATGCTGCAAGAGCAGATTGAGCAGCATCAAGACGAGGCTGAAATCTCAATCATGCTGCTAGGGCTCAAGGGGTAGGGAAGACCGGCTCAAAGATACATAGGAATACACCCCATACCCCAAGGGGGTCTCCAAAACTAGGGGCAGGAATTCCTAAACCACCAGACCCACCCCACTTCTTGACTGTCAAATAATTGGGAATCCTAAGTGTTTTGAGGGAATTATTATGAGCGGAAATATTCCTACTTGCCCAGTGATTCTGAAAGGCGAAGCCAAGCGAGAGTGGAAGCGTCTCACCGAGGAATTGGATAATCAGGGCCTAATCAATCACCTCGACCGTGGAATCCTCGCGAATTACTGCCTCGCTTGGGGCAGATGGGTCGAACTCGAAAAGCAGCTTACAGAATTCGAGACGCTTTGGATCAGGGTTGGTGTCGGAGCCTCTGCTCAACTCCATCCGAGGCAGGAATACCGGATGGCCCAAGATCAACTCAAAGTCTTGAAGGATTTATCGGTCCTGCTCGGCCTCTGCCCGCAATCACGGCAGAAGCTTCGGACTGAGATCAAGCAGTTGGAGTCGAAGAAGAAATCCACGAAGCCGACAGCCTCGAAACCTAAGCATCTGAAGGTGGTCTCATGAAAATCGACCCCGTCACCAAGAGGTGGATGCGGAATGCCAGCGATGAGAAGGCGGTGGAGGCGGGTTGTTGGTTCGTAGAGGAGTTGGGGCAGTACGCCGTCGATTGGATTCAGGAACACTGCTATCTCTATCAGGGGAAGTGTGCCGGTCAGCCGATTGAGTTGATGCCTTGGCAGTATGATGCCGTGATGCGGATGTTCGGCTGGTTCCGCTTCGATCAGGAAGTCTATGAGGATGATAAGCGGCTCGGGGTTCTCCCAGAGGAGGAATGGGGAGTCGTTCGTCGGTTCAAGCAGGCTTGTTTGTGGGTGCCCAAGAAGAATGGGAAATCCCCCCTTCTCGCTGCTCTCGGTTTGTATCTCCTTGTGGGTGACGGCGAGCCGGGGCAGAGGGTTTATTTCGGAGCCAAGGACGGAACGCAGGCTCGGCGTGTGGTCGGCGATAATGCTATGAAGATGGTCGAGTATATGGACCGAAAGGGGATTCCATTATTCGACGAGATCAAGACGCATGTCCGAGAGAAGACGATCCAACACCTCCCGAGTGACTCGGCTCTGGAAATCCTGGCTTCTGCGAATTCCGCGAATCAAGACGCTCTACACGGAATCAATGGCTCGGTGCTGATCGATGAGACCCACGTTGTGGATTCCTATTTCATGGGAGTCATCAAGCAGGCGGGTATCTCGCGTAGGAATCCTTTCCAGATCGAGGTTTCTACGGCTGGTCTCAATCCGCATTCCTACGGGAAGAAGCGATTCGATTATTGCGAGAAGGTGATCGCGGGAGAGGCGGACGATATTGAGTTATTGGCGGTGATTTATGCGGCTCCGCAGGATGTGACGGACGAGCAGCTTGATAAAGATCCCCTGAAGTATGCGAGGTTGGCGAATCCCGCTTTGGGTTACACGCTCACCGAGTCTGGTTTCATGACCTCCTACAATCAGATGCGGCAGAATACCGAGGACTGGACCAACTTCAAATTCGAGCGTTTGAATCTCTGGCAGAATTCCTCGCATAGTTGGTTGGAGGAGGCGGTCTGGGATGCTTGCCGGTCTGATTTCGAGCCGGAGCAGTTGCGGGGTCTCCCTTGCTTTGGCGGGTTGGACTATGCTCCTTCGTTCGATGCGACGAGTTTCCAGTTGGTGATCCCTGATGGGGATTTGGTTTATCTCCTGAGTTGGATTTGGATCAATGAGAAGACGCGGGATTCGGAACATAAGCTGATTGAGTGGTCGCAGTGGGAGGATGAGGGGGCTGTTCGTGTGGTTCCGGGGCCGACTGTGACGCATGCGGCGATGAAGGCTGACCTCGTGGAGATCTTCGAGCAGTTCCCGGAAATGCAGGCTCTGGCTTACGACCCTGCCCGCATGTCGAATCTCGCTATCGAGCTTGAGACGTTGGGGCTCCCGATGGTGACTTTCAAGCAGACGTCGTCCTTCTTGACGGAGCCGATTCGGGAATTCGAGCGGTACGTGATGGAGGGGAAGGTTCGCCATGAGGGGAATCCTTGTATGGATTGGATGGTGGATAATGCTCAGAAGAAGGTCTATGCGGATTCTGGTAAGTGTGCCATCGTCAAGCCGAGTCATGGTAGGTCGATTCGGAGGATTGACGGTGTGGATGCTGCGTTGATGGCGTTCGCTATGTGGCTGCAACAGGAGTGTATCGAGGATAAGACCAGTATTTACTCGAAGCCAGAGGATGAAAGGGTTGTGTTTCTGTGAGTAATGGTACCCGTCAGACAAACATCAAGAAGGAGAGGCTTATCGGTTTCCCGGAGTTCCTAGCAATTTTGGGAACCATTTCGATAGGTCTCGGCCTCTGGCTCATATCACTTCCAGCATTCTTAATCGGTGTTGGCGGGATGCTTTTAACAGCCTCCTACATGGTTCAGAGGTACTTCTCCAATGCCTAGTCATATGATGAGAATACCTGATGGGACTCCTCCAACGCATTTTCCGAAGCGATTCACTAGAAAATCCCAGCGTCTCGCTGTCTGACCCTGCCGCAGTTGAGAAGCTGTTCGGGGATCAGAAGAGTATCTCGGGAGTCCGTGTTACGGAGAAGAAGGCCCTCGGACATGCTCCTCTCTGGCGTGGTCTGAACCTGATTTCGGACTCGGTGGCGAAGTTGGCCCTCAACGTCTACAAGATGAATGAGGACGACTATCCCGAAATCCAGAAGAAACACCCTGCTTATAAGTTGATGCGACGTAAGCCGAATCACCTGATGACGGCGGGGATTTTCAAGAAGACGCTCACCTATCACGCGATGTTCTATGGGAATGGGTACGCTGCCATCTTCCGCGATGGTCGGAATGTGCCGGTGGCTCTCTCGATTCTCAACCCGTCCACATTCCCACTCTTGAGGAATGGGGAGTTGTGGTACGTGACGACTCTCCCTTCTGGCGAGCAGCGGAAAATTCCGGCTCGTGACATCCTCCACCTGAAGGGTCTCGCGTTCGATGGCCTTCACGGTTACTCCGTCATCGAGATCATGGCGGATACTCTCGGTCTCAACATGGCTGCCAGTGATTATGCGGGTCAGTTCTTCGGACAGGGAGCTTCGGCTTCTGGCGTCCTGATGATGCCGGGACACTTGGACAAGGAGGCCCATAAGCAGGCGATGAAAGACTTTGCCAAGATCGCTACCGGTTTGAAGAATGCCCATAAGGTAGGAGTTCTCCAAGACGGCGTAAAGTGGCAACCTCTGACGATCAAGGCGAGCGAAGCCCAACTGCTCGAATCGCGGAAGTATGGCGTGAAGGAGGTGGCCAACATCCTGGGGATTCCGCCACACAAACTCGGTGACGATTCGCGGACGGGTTATTCCTCCATCGAGGCTGAGAATCAGAGTTACTTAGATGATGCTCTGGATACGTGGCTTTGCCGTTGGGAGGAGGAGTGCTGGGACAAGCTGCTTTCAGAGGGTGAGAAAAATGCGGATCAACACGAGTGGGAGTTTGATCGCGATGCTTTGCTTCGTATGTCGAAGCTGGACCAGACTCGCGAGTATGCGATGGGTCGGCAATGGGGATTGTACTCCATCAACGATGGGCGTCGCCGGAAGAATCTCCCACCTGTTGATGGTGGGGATGTCTACCTTTCACCGAGCAACATGGTCGATGCAACCAAGCTGGATGAGGAGCCGGAAGATACTCCCCAGGATTCACCGGATGAGCCGGATACCGATCCGACACAACAACCAAATCCGGATGATCCGGACGCCCAAGAGGACACGAACCCTCTGGGGCAGAATTCGCATGATCCGGTGGCTCACGAGGCTCAGATTGATCTGGTTGTCGAGCGTCTTCAGCGGCTCACGCAGGTGGAACAGAAGCAGATCGTGAAGGCAGCGGAGCGGGAGAAGAACTTCCTCGGTTGGCTCGATAAGTTTCTCCCGCAGCAAGAAAAGCGTCTTTCTGACGGTCTAGAGGCAATCCTCAGTTCGATATTCAAGATGCGTCAGAGTGCGACGGAGGCCCAACTCGTAGCCTCCGGTGGTGCCTCGGATTACATGGAGGAACTGAGGGGTTTGCTCCTCGATATTTGTGGGCGTTCGACAACATCTGAACTGCGGAAGAATGTGGAGTCTATCCCATATTGGGAGGAATCTTATTTGAGACGATTCGCAGAAGAACTCATCGAGCAAGCGTAAATAAATTGAGCCGAGTGTTACTGCACTCGGCTCATTAGCAACAACCTTGATTAGGAAGGATGTCACTATGACATATTTACCTGAAGACCAGAGAGTCCCGCTTTCGCCGAAGTCTCGGCACGAACGAATCCCGATTGGCTCGAAGTTCGGGAGGCTTACTGTGATCAGCGAACCGTTCAAAGACCACAGACATAGCGTGAATTACGAATGCTTATGTGATTGTGGTCAAAGTGTCACGGCTCAAGCATTTCATCTTCGGAACAGCAATATTACCTCCTGCGGTTGTTTGCATGATGAAGTTGGTGCTGAACATCTCGCGATGAACCACAAACTGGGACATGCAAAACGAAATAGTGTATCACCCACATATGTCTCTTGGAAAGCGATGCGACAACGATGCGAATATCTTCGCCATAAGAGCTTCAGCAATTACGGCGGTCGCGGTATTCGGGTTTGTGAGAGATGGGAGTCCTTCGAGAATTTCCTCGCTGATATGGGGGAGAGACCTGCAGGGACGACGATAGATCGAATTGACCCTGATGGGAATTATGAACCGGGAAATTGCCGCTGGGCAACCCCTGCTGAACAAACCCAAAATCGTAGGTGTTCTGTCAAATCCTAAGGTAAGCATTCAATCTTCAGAGGCTTACCAAATGAATAAACTCGAACTACGATTCCTTGCGAACTCCCGCTCGAAGGTGAACCTCTCGAAGGTTCCGGTCCTGTCGAAGCGTGCGGAGGATGACGACGAGGAACAGGCTCAAGAATCAAGGATTATTACTGGATATGCTGCGGTCTTCTATGACGCTGACGAGGAAGGGACTGAATTTGATCTCTTTGGGGATGGTTCGGTTCTGGAGCGGATTGATCGCGGTGCTTTCACCAACGCCCTTGACCGTCCTGATGATGTGCGGGGTCTCTTTAACCATTCTGCAGATTACCTGCTTGGTCGAACTGCTTCGGAGACTGTTCGACTAGAGGTGGATGATGTCGGGCTGAAGTATTCCATCGACCTCCCGGACACGAGCCTTGGACGGGATATGGAGGTGCTGATCGCTCGCAAGGATATCACTGGTTCGAGTTTCGGATTCTTCGTTGATGGCGAGAAATTCGAGAGAGATGGAGAGGTGGTGATCCGAACGATTACGGATGTGACTCTTCGAGACGTTGCTCCTGTCACTTTCCCCGCTTACGAGGGAACGAGCGTGTCTGAACGGTCGAAGGATTCCATCCGAACTTACCGGGGAACTCCCCGACTAAATATGGCGAAGCGTCGCGAGGAGAGACGCCTCGCGTATTGAGCCTTTCGCTCAAAACTAGAGTAACAATTCAACAACAGAGCTTCATAGGCAACTCAAACGCGGTCTGTGGGTCTCACGCGAAATTTCTATTTCGCTGGGGTCTCATTCCGCGTTTTGTCATGTCGGTAGCGAGCCTCCAGCAATACCTAAGTGAGGAGGCTATCGTGGCTGACTTAAAGCAACTCCGCGAAGAACGGGGACAACTCGATCACAAGATCAAGGAAGTTCTCGAACGTGCGGAGTCCGAAAACCGCGATCTCTCTGCCGAAGAAGACAAGACGTACAACGAACTTCACGAACGTGACATGGAGTTGAAGCGTCGGATCGAACGGCAGGAACGCGAAGAAGACCGAACTCGGGAACTCGCCCAAGTTCGGGACGCTGGCGATCTCTCGCCAGAAGAGGCAGCCGGTGCTGTCGGTGAAGATCGCGGAAGCGAAACCGTCACCGAAGAAGACCGGGCTCTCGCCTTGCAAGCTTGGTGTCGTAGCCAGTCCGGATTGGACTTGGAGGATCGTCATCAGGAAGCATGTCAACGGCTCAAGTTCAACCCGCAGGTCCGCAACCTCGACATTCAGCTTTCGAGTGGTAGCCAGTTCCGCGATATGCAGCGGACTGCTCTCTCGAAGCGATCCTTCGAGGCTCGCGATCTGGAAGTGGGTGGTACCGGTGCGACCACTATCCCTCAGGGATTCGTTCGTCGTCTGGAAACTGCTCTGCTCGCTCACGGTCCGATGTGGCAGACGTCCGAAGTTATGCGGACGGCTGACGGGGCTGCAATGCCTTATCCGACCATGAACGATACCGGGAATTCGGCGGTTCTGCTCGCAGAATCGACAACCATCGGAACTTCGACTGATCCGACCATGTCGAGCGTCACCTTCAACGCTTACAAGTACAGTTCACAACCTGTGCTCGTCAGTGTGGAGATGCTGCAAGACTCGGCCTTCGATCTCTCGAACGTCATTGCCGATGCTCTCGGTGTCCGAATCGCTCGGGGTACCAACTCGGCTTTCACTTCCGCTGACGGCTCCAGTAAGCCTAACGGAATCGTGACGGCTGCTGCTGCCGGTGTCACTGCGGCTGGTGCGGAAGCCATTACTGCGGACGAGGTCATCGACCTGTACCACAGTGTGGATCCGGCTTACCGCTCCGATCCTTCCTTCGGATTCATGATGCACGATTCTGTCGTCGCTGTGGTCCGGAAGCTGAAGGATTCGGATAACCAGTACCTCTGGGGCTCGGGTCTCAATGCTGGTGTGCCGGATACTCTGCTCGGTGCTCCTGTTCGCGTCAATCAGGCGATGGATGACATGGGTGCCGGTACTGACTCTGGGGAAGATGTCATGCTCTGCGGTGCTTTTGCGAAGTACAAGATTCGCCAAGTCCGCGACATCCGCATGCGTCGTCTCGTCGAGCGGTACGCCGATCTCGATCAGGAAGCTTTCATCGCGTTCCTTCGCGTGGATGGTGACTTGGTCGATGCCGGTACTAATCCGGTGAAGAAGCTGACCTTGGCATAAGCCAATAATCTGACGTTGGTCAGTTCAAAGATAGAGGGTGAGGACTCGCAGTGGGTTCTCACCCTCATTTCATATCAAGGAGCAGAGCAATGATTATTCGACTCGAAGTGTCTATGGCTGGAGCCCGGTGGTCTATTCAACCCAAGCAGTACGTCGCGTCATCCGTCAAAGAGCGGGAGATGCTGCATGAGATGGGGATCGATGAAGCCAGCGACTACATCTTGGACGAGGCGACTTGTGCAAGATTACTGGCTTCGGGGCAGGCGTCGGAAGTGGTCTTCGATGATCCGGAGCCGGAACCAGATCCGAAACCCAAGTCGAATAGCAAGAAATCATCGTCATCGAAAACAAAGAAGGATGAGGAATGAGGGAACTTGAAACTGCCGCTAAGTATCTCAACAAGCCCAAAGGACGGGACGAGGTAAAGGATAAGCAAGATGGAAAAGCAGATCGCCCTGCCAACGAAGCAGCCGATCAGTCTAACCGAGGTGAAAGAACACCTAAGGGTAGAAACGACTGACGAGGACGACCTCCTCACCGCTTACATCGAGGCTGCTACCAGAATGGTCGAGCAGAACCTCAACCGCTCGCTTGTCCTCACCGAATACCAAAAGGTCTTCGATTACTGGCCTCACGATGGCGGAGATCATTACAGCCCGCATCTCTCCAACTTGGAGAGGAACGCTATGTTCCTTGAGCATCCGCCAGTCAAGCAGGTCGATTCGATCACGTACGTCGATGGGGATGGGGCAACCCAGACTCTCGCGGCTGCTGATTACCAAGTCGATCTGTTCCGAGAACCTGCTCGCATCATGCCCGCTTGGGGGAAGCATTGGCCTACTGGGGTTCGCTATCAGGCGAATTCGATTACGGCAACTTATAAGGCGGGCTACTTGATCCCGTTCACGGTGAATACTGGGACTGATGTCATCACGACTCCGGGTTATTCCCCCAGCAACGGGACGAGGGTCCGGTTCTCCACTTCGGGCGGGCTTCTTCCTTCGCCTCTTTCGGCCTTGACTGATTACTACGTGGTCTCGGCTTCAGGAACTAGCTGGAGCGTCTCCTTGACCGAAGGAGGAGCTTCCGTGGATATCACGGATGCTGGGGGCGGTCTTCTCTTCGTCGGAGAACTTCCGGCAGTGGTCTCTCAGGCCCTGAAATTACTGATCGGTCACTGGTTCTGGAATCGTGAAGCGGTGGGGTCGGCTGGTACGGAGATCGAACTCGCCTACGGTTCGCTCCTGAATGCTGCGAGGTGGACGTTATGACGAATGCTGGGCGGTTCAAGCAGAGGGTGATTGTGGAGCAACTTATCAGCGAGCCCACACCTCCTGCTCGCTTGGATGTCACAGATGATGCGAACTGGGAGACCTACATCACTCGCTATGCGGAAGTGGTGGAGACTACTGGTAGGGAGTATCACAACAACGACACAACTCGGGCTCACATTACTCACCGAATCACGATGATCTTCGATTCGGAGACTCGCAAGATTACTCCCAAGATGCGGATCAGATGGGAGGACACCTACGCAGGCGAGACGCTTACACGAAAGCTGAACATCGAGCATCGCCTCTTCTCGAAGGATGCGAGGATGGTCGTCCAGCTTCAGTGTCAGGAGGTGCTGTAATGGCCTCCATGAATCTCGAAGTCCAACTGAAGGCTCAAATCCTCGGTGATGAGAAGTTGCTCAAACAGCTTGTCGCATTAGGGGATCGTGGATCGAAAAATGCGATGAAAGCGGGGATTCGTCGTGGAATGACGATCCTGCGGCAGGGGGTTCGGTCTCACATTCCCACTCACGCAAAGTCGATCCGGAAGGCGGTCGGCTCGAAATACAATGATCGTCGCGGCGTCGCCAAGGTCGGTATCAACGTGGGCAAGAAGAAGGCCAAGGGCAATTATGCTCCGCATGGTGCCATGTACGTTTTGGGTACTGGTCCGCGTTATCACGCAGACGGAAGTTATGCGGGTGAGATGCCGGAAAATCCTGTCGTTCAGAAGGCCCTGAAATCGCATGGCTCGAAGGCTTACCGCGAAATGAAGGTGAAGATCGAGCAGCGGATTCAGAAGGAGGCGGGCAAGACATGAGTAGTCCGAAGTATGCCTTGGCTGAATACATCGTGAACAACATCGCGACTCCGACAGTGAGTGCGGTGGTTCCGAGTCTCGTCTATACGGATGCGGCTCCGCAGGGAACTGTGGATGACCATATCGTGATTACCCATTACGGGGATGATCCGAATAACACGCTGGGCGGGATGGGTGGCCTGTTCTCTGGTGAGTTCGATATCGATTGCAAGAGTTCGGACCCGGAGGTAGCCGCAGAAATGGCTCGTGACGTCAAAGATGAACTGGATTTACTTCTCAACTCGTCACTGAATGCGGATTGGGTCTGTGGAGCAGTGATTATCAACAACGTGAGTGAGGGTTATGAACCTCCTCCGGGTGATGGTCAGGACATTAGCATTTTCATGGCGACGTTAGAAATCACTATGCAATATAGGAGTTCCTAATGTCGATTCTTGTCTGTAAAGGGACGACTCTCGAACAAGACATCTCTGCTACGCTCACCACGATTTCGCAGGTGATCAGCTTTGATGGTCCTACTCCGGACGTCGAAACCTTCGAGGCCGACTACCTCGATGAAGGTAATGTCGGTATTCCGATGAAACCAACTGGCCGAGCTTCGGGCGGTACGATTTCATTCGAGATGTTCCTCGATCCTGCTCTCGCCGGTCACAAGGAGTTGATCGCCCTGATTGAGACGCCTGTCGTCGAGTCATGGGGGATTACCTTCACCGATACTACCGCTTGGACATTCGATGGAGTCTTTAAGGGTCTCGGGCCAGCGGTCGATATGGCTGATGGTCTCAAGGGATCGGGCTCTATTGAACTCGATGGACTACCAACTTACCCGGCCCTGGCATAATTATGAAAGTTCGGCTCATTCGTGATATGCGGATTCGTAATTCTCATTACGATCCGCTGAAGGAGAAACGCTGCAAACAGCA
This sequence comes from Planctomycetaceae bacterium, assembly GCA_014762625.1. Classification (GTDB taxonomy): domain Bacteria; phylum Planctomycetota; class Planctomycetia; order Planctomycetales; family Planctomycetaceae; genus JABURQ01. The sequence continues at coordinate 53,980 of JABURQ010000148.1, forward strand.
GGGTCTCCCGTATCCCGAGCCGAAGTATGTCTGGGTTCACGCTGGCCACGAACTCGACCACGAGAAGTCTTGGAAGCTGATCTACATGGGAGTTGCCGAGCCTGCCGATGCGGAGGCGGAAGCTCATGTGGAGGCGAATGGTTTCGATCAGTCCAAGTTCTCGAAGGCGATCTGGCATTACACACGAGCAGAGAAGGGTATCGTCCCGGAGGACTTCGAGCATTACAAAGCTGGCCTGATGGACGGCTACGACGCGGAAGGAAATCCAACGCTGAATGGGAAGCCGGTCACGCTTCCCGAGGATGATGATTACGAAGAATTCTAAGGAGCAGAACTATGCCGCTTAACTTCGAGCAATTGAAGTCGAAGTCTCTATCTCGCCGGAAGACCGTCACCATCGAAGGTGTCGGAGAAATCCTGGTCAAGCCATTATCCGCCAAGCAGACGAAAGACTTTGCGAAAGCTGGTAAGGAGGAACTCGCCAAGGGTGAGGAGATCGACAACACTTTCGGGCTGAAGGTGATTGTCCAAGCTGCTATCGATGAGGATGGGGGCCAACTCTTCCAAGATGAGGATCAGGTCCTCGAAGTTCTGACGATTGATGATATCCCCCATATTGTGGAGGAGATCCTTCAGTTCTCAGGCGTGGATAAGGCCAAGGTAAAAAACTCCGAAAGTCCTACGAGCGACGACTAACAGCCAAGGTCGCTGGTAGGGCAGGATTGACGGTCGACGAACTCTCGGACCGGATGACTTCGGGGGAATTATCCGAGTTGATCGCTGCCGAAGCTCTCGAACGAGAGGACCGTGTCATCTTCGAGGAACGCTTGCTGCGGACTATTGCTATGGGGCTCGCTGGGGCAATCAATGTCCATACGAAGACGAAGGTGAGACCGGAGGACATTATCGCCAAACATAAGAAGAGAAGGGGGAAGCAGAAACCCGCTTCTGTGAAGGCTCAGAAGGCATTCCTCCAAGGTATCGTAGCAACACAGCGAGCAAGTTATGGCTCTCAATGACATCGTCGTCAACCTGATCTCGAAAACGGATGGATTCGAGAAGGGAATGACTCGTGCCCAGAAAATGCTGAAGAGTTTTGTCGGAGGCATGAAGGGGTTGGGCGTCGCTGCGGCGACAACTTCTGCGGCTCTCGCATCGGCTGCTGCCGGTGGCTTCGCTTACATGACGAAATCCTCGTTCGAGTCTCTGGACGCAACGGCGAAGCTGGCTACTCAAATCGGCATCACTGGCCAGACTCTTAGGGAGTATCAGGCTGTCGCTGCAAAATCTGGCGTCGAGAATGAAGAATTCGCCGAGACGATGAAAGAGATGAATATGCGGATCGGCGAGGCTTTCGCCGAGGGAGGCGGCTCCGCATTCGAGGCGTTCCAGCAACTCGGGTTGGATGCTGCTCAGCTTCAGGCGATGGGTCCGGACAAGGCTTTGCTGGCGATTGCGGATGCGATCAGTCAGGTCGATTCGTCGGCTCAGCAGTTGCAGCTTGCGGATAAGATGTTCGGGGATGCGGGTAAGGCTCTGTTACCGATGCTGCGGGAGGGTTCGGACGGAATCAACCGGATGCGGGAATCGTACGTCGAACTCGCAGGCACGATGTCTCCCGAAGATTTCAAGGCCATCGAAAACGCCAATGATTCAACAAGGGGCCTGTGGACTTCGATCAAATCGGTAGCCGATCAGTTCGCAGCTTACCTTGCTCCCGCAGTTCAGGCTGTGTCGGAAATGATGACGGAATGGCTGACTGATACCGTGAAGAATACGGGCGATGTGCGGCAGCAGTTCGGGACGGTCAGTGGTTTGGTGGGGCTCCTTGGCGACACGATTACTTCGGTCTATGGAGCGTGGAAGGGAGCCCAATCCATCGTAACTGCTGCTCTGTGGACGGCGATGCAGCCGCTGCGTGGAATCCTGAATGCTCTCGAAGGGATTGCTTCATTCGCGGGGATCGATCTTGATCTCGGGGCCTCGACTCTGAATGCGATTTCCGACGATCTGGCGAAGCTCTCGAACGAGCAGTGGGAAGCTGCGGGTGATGCTTTCCAGAGTACCTTCAGTGACGAACTGCGGAGTCGAACCGATCAAATCATTGCCGATAACAAGGCGGCTGCGGAGAAGGAACTCCAGAACCTCCAGAGGCTCGGGCTGAATCAGAACTTCGGCAGGATTCCTGCTACTGCTGACGAGGAAAAGCCAGTCAAGGTCAAGCTCGATCCCAAGGATTTGGAGGATGCTGATCTAAAGACGGCTCCTGACGAGAAGATCGTGCAAGCTATCGATGCTCGAAGCATGGAGGGTGTTCAGTTCTTGGCTCGGGCAACGATGCGAAACGTGAATGATCCCGAGAAACAAGCTGTTGAGAAGCTGGCACAAGTCGTCGAACAACAAAGAGAGACTAATAACGCTCTTAATGCGATTCGCAATAATTTCAACCGTAGACCCGTAAAGATCGGATTTGCAGGCTAATGGCGAGAATTACAAGCTGGCGAGAAACTACAGACGATCAGAGCTACGGCGAGAATCAAGACCAAGTCGCCGAAGCCACCCGGTCATTCATCGCTCAAAGTGATGGACCAATGACCCCGCAACTGATCTATGCCTACACCGGTTGTCCAAAACCCTACTCGCAATACCCCAATGATCCTAACCTCGTGGCCACCTTCCCACGAGTAAAGACGACCAAGAATGGTCGGCTCCATCACATTACTGTTCCCTACTCCTCATTGATTGTTGATGGGGAAGCGGACGAACGGCAACGCGACCCAAACCCGTTAAACCGTCCACCCAAGATCTCCTTCTCCGGAACCTTCGAGCAAGTCCCATGTTTAGAGGACCGCGAGGGGAAACCAGTTGAGAATACCGCTGGTGATCCATTGCCCGGAGCGGTCATGTTTCAACCTGTTGGGAAGATCGTCGTGAAGCGGAATTTTCCCGAAATCCCGAGTTGGTTCAACGATTATGTGAATGCGGACAACAAGGGGCGGGTAGCGATCAATTCGGATGCGTTGAAGGTGGACGGCATCAGGTTCAAGGAAGAGACCCTGATGCTGGAGTCCTGGGATTTCGCTGATTACGAATTTGAGAATGGGGTGAAATACAGGCCCTCGACCTTCGTGATTGCGGCTAATACGAATACTTGGCATTTACCGCTTCTCAATGTCGGCTATCGGGAGAAGACTTTGGAAATGGAAAGGTCGAATCCCGATGTTCCTGAGAGTATCCGTAATTTGCCGGGGATTAAATTCCCTCCGGGTCCGGGAGTACAACGGGTTATCATGCCGGACGGTTCGCCGACTGATGAGCCGGTCTTCCTCATCAAAGAGGGTAAATTCAAAGGGCGTGCTTACCGCAAGAATTTTACCACTCATCCTTTCGGACCGGTTGCGACTGGGGAAGACATTCCAGAGCGTGTCAAGAAGCCTTTGGAGTTCAAGATCTATCCTAAACTCCCCTATCGGAAGTTCTTGGTGTAATACTCGCCATTCAAACCTAAGGCAGGAATCAACCTATATGGGGTTGGTCCTGCCTCTTGGGTTGTCTGCTCCTTCCCTACGCAGGGCCGACCTCTCCTAGCTCAACTGAGAGAGGTGAAGAATGCCACTTAATGAATGGCGTGGCGACGCAGTTCCACAAGCCCAAATTGTCAGCGTCTCGTTTGCGAATGCGGAAACTGGCGACATCTTCGGGATCGAGATCAACGGGAAACAGATCCAAGTCGTCTCGAACGATGAGGACGAGGGGAATGTCGCCGATGCAATCGTCGAGGCTATCGACGAATCGACCATCCCGGAATTCGTGGAGTTGTCGGCTGTTGCTAGCGGCTCGTCAGTCATTCTGACTGCGAATACTCCAGGCTATCCGTTTGAGATTTCGGCCTTCACGATCAATTCGTCATCCGGTGCGAAGATGAGCATCGAGGTTACGAGTGAAGGTGTGACCAAAGTCAACGAAGTGCAGGAGATCGATCTCGACGGGACTTACACCTCGACGGCTCCGGGTACTTTCACTCTCGATCACCCGACTTTCACTGGTGGCCCTACTTCGGCCATCGATGCGGATGCAACTGCTGCGGAGTTGAAGGCGGAAATCGTGGCGACCTTCACCGAGGTGAGCAGTTCGGATTTGGATGTGACGGGTGGCGGCCTTGGCGGTCCTTGGTACATCACGTGGAAGGGTAGCTTCGCCGAGTCGGAGGTGGATGAATTCACGGTGGATGGTTCGAGCCTGTCGCCGGATGAATTATCGGTCGTCGTTGATACGGTCCAGAATGGTTATGGCGGTGCGGATACGGTCTATCTGCTTACGACGGCTCGCGGGGTCGATTATCAGACGGGAACTTACACGCTGACTGTGAACGGTGTGACGTCTTCGGATATCGCGTTCGATGCGACGCCTGCCCAGTTACAGTCGGCACTTGAGAGTATTGCGACTGTTGGTGCTGGGAATGTGGTCGTTGAGGGTTATGTCTCGACGAATACCAACACACCCGGTGCGGCGTATGCAATCCGCTTTACGGAGGATTTCGCTGGTGTTGATGTGACGATGACCGTCGATCCGCTTGGTTTAGCTATCAACGCTCTTCTCGAAAAGGTCGTTGAGGGTGGTGCGGAGAGCTGGTCAGAAATACAGGTACTGGATTATGGCGGCTACGGGAGTGAGGGTGGTGCTGCCGCTCGCTGGCGTCTCTCACAGGAGGGAACAACCAACACCTATCAGGGATTCTCGCAACTCTACTATTGGGATGGAGTAAGTGAATTCAGCGGGCCTGGAATCAATTACGCTCAAGAGGCTTCTGCCTCCACGAATGTCGAGGGATTTTGGTCCGCCGATCTGCAACAGCTTGAATTAGCTTACGGAGTTTATTTTAGCACCACGATTAACATCACCGGACGCCACTTTATCGCTGGCGACGGGATGATTTTGGTCTTTGAAGGGCCTAGCGTTGACGCTACTAACGTCAACAAGGCTCAAGTCTCTGCCGGTAGTATCGATCCCTCTAACCTTGCCCGAACTCCGCAAGTCTTCGACGTCCAAGACGGAGGGAGCGGAACTGGCTCCGAAATTCAAACTGTCTGGGTCCAAGGCTCGGGCAATACGTGGACGCTCTCTTTGGATGGTGAGACGACAGCTTCTATTGCTTACGGTGCGTCGGCTGCAACTGTCAAATCGGCTATCGAGACTGCCTTCACTGGCATCAATACGGTCACCGTGACGGGAACAGGAACACTTGCTGATCCCTACGTCGTGACTTTCGACGATCCGGGAGCATCGAACATCAATGAGATGACGGGTGATGGTACGAACCTGACGGGTGGATCTGGTAACTGCTTTGAACTCGTGAGCCATGTGGTCGGTGCTAATGAAGTGCAGACTATCACCATCGAGCCCTCCGTCACTGGCGGTACTTTCAAGCTCTCCTTTGGTGGCTACCTGACAGGAGAAATTGCCTACGATGCGTCCGCTGCGGTGGTGGAGGCGGCTCTGGCTGCTCTCGAATCTATCGGAACGCCGACCAGTCCGAATGTCTCGGTGACCGGTGCTGACGGTGGTCCGTGGACTGTCACATTCGATGGCGGATCCCTCGCCAAGAAGGATGTTGCCTTACTCGGGTTCGATGACTTCGGTCTCGAAGGGGGAGCGGGAACTCAGACTGCTACCGTTACGAGAACGACAGACAGTTTGGGTCCGAATCACCTCGACGATCCGCTGAACTGGTCGCAGGGTCGCGTTCCGGACTGGGGCGACGACATCGTCTTCGAGTCTGAGAACGTAAGTGCTCTCTACTATGGCGAGTGGGTCGCTGAATTCACGGCAGAGGCGACGACTGGTGGGGCGGAATTCACGATCCCTTGGCATTCGTTCAACAATCGCAACCAGAAGGTGCGACTCTTCACGACTGACACACTGCCAACTGGTCTCTCTACCGGAACTGATTACTACGTCATCCCGGTGGATCAGGACACGATCAAGCTCTCGGAGACTGAGGATGGGGATGCTGTCGAGATTACCGATACGGGAACTGGGACTCATACTATCGCGGTCCATATCAACTCGATCAAGACACACAACCGCTACACAGGCGGAATCGGCTTGAGTGAGTGGAACGATAACGAGTACAAGGAATACCGACCTCTCTACATGAAAGTCGGTTTGCTCTCCACTGGCGATAAGCAAGTGCTGGTGGGCGTCGGCGAGGGCTCGGGGCAACCGAGGCTGAAGCTGGATATGTCCGATACTCAGGCGAATGTGAAGGTCTTATCGACTGGCGGCTCGCAGGAATCGGGTGTGCCGACGATGCTGCTCCTGAATAACAATAGCAGTACGAACATCGAGGTGATCGATGGGGATGTCGGCTGTGCGTTCCATGAGGGCGAGACTTCGACCTTCAACAAGCTCACGCTTCGCGGTGGTTCTATGCGTCTTGGTGACGCGACCTTCTCTGAAATCGACTGGACTGGTGGCGAGTTCTTCGCTAGCGAGGCAACGCTTAATGGTCCTGTGAATGTGAACGGGTAATGACTGAAAGAGCAGATTTTAGTGTTGATGACGCGAAGCGGATTGCGAATGTAGTCCAGCGTGTGGAGGGTCAACGTCCGGGTCGCAAGCCTAATCCTACTCGCAAGGATTTGCTGAATTCGCCTATCGTTCCGGTGATGCTCCTCGAAGACCTGAAGAATGGCTACATCGGGAAAGCGGCTGTCCTTAAGCCCGACCTGAATCGAACGCACCAACTGATTCGATGTAATGGCGAGGTTAAGCAGAATTTCACGTTCAATCTCGAATGGGGCGATGGAGAGGCGAAGTTCATTTCCATGAGTGCCACGCCTGCGGAACTTGAGGCTGCGTTGCAGAGTCTTCCCGGAATTACCAATCGAGATGTGGAGGTTGATTTCGGGAATCACACGCGAGGTGTGAGTCGGGAGATCGTCAGCGATGATGAGACCGAAGTTTATGAATCATTCGCTTACAACACTTATTGTTGGATCGTGACTTTCACTGGTCGTTACGAGAATGCCGACCATCAAGAACTGATGGAGCCCTCGGTCGCGAATGGGAACGGATTTTCTTACATGTCTTCGCAGCGGATCAATTTCCGAGATTCGGGCCAGACCATCGATATCACGAGTATCCCGGTGGGGCAGACGACGACTGGTGACACGATTTTGAAGCGTGGAGCCATTGGGACGGCTGGCTACATCGAGGGCTACGGTTACATCTTATTGAATCTCGAAGTCAGGATTTTGGACTACTAATGGTATTACGCGAAGTTCTTCCAAGACGGACGAATCTGGGTGGGCTATGGATGTTCAACCCTCCGGAGCCGAACGGTCACACGACGAACCTTGAGGGAGTCGATAGGTTCAGTTTCAATACCTTTCCTGCTGGTGGGAATTACGCGATCCCTCCGGCGTTCAAGGTGAATTTCGCGGGTGAGGGTCGCGATCCGCTGAATAACCCGACTGAGGACATCGTCTTTTTCTGGGAGCAGTTGCTCGTCGGGGAGCATGTGCTGGAGCTTCAGCAGAAGCCTTGGCAGATTCCGAGCTATATCAGGTCTGGTGGGCGGCTGGCTTATTATCGGACTAAGGCGACGATTCCGGGTTACAGCACTCTTCCGTTGTGGACGCTGTTCTACGCTCCGTTTGGCCTGGAATTGGGGCCTTATCTGTATGGCGGTGTGAATCCGTTGCCGGGTTTCAGTATGCCTGCGAACTGGTACTTGATTAGCGAGTATGACGGCGATTACGCTTTGCAGATTTATTACAACGTCGGGAGTGCGGAGGATAAGAATAACCGCTCAACAGCGGAGTCTACTTTCGATGCGTTGGGCTCGAATAAGTTCCAGATTTTGTCGTGGTACTATTCTTCTCCGCAGAATGTGGCGGTGAGCGGTCTGGAGGAGAACATCGAGGTTGAGGTTCACGCTTATTGGCCGTGATAGAAAAAGAACCCGGTCGCCCCTCAGAGACCGGGTTCGATGGAAGCTTGAGATGGCGGTGGAGATGGTGACCGTGGGAAGCTTCCGCATTTAGATTACCGACAGATCCATTACTGAACAAGTAATTTCTGAAAATCGGGCAAAGATAGGGTCGAAAGGAGCGGACCCCATGAAGAACGAGGGCGTGATCAAGAAGCGGCTGCGAGTTTGCAGCAAGTGCGATATTCAGAAGTTCGGACGCTGTGAGTCCAACAATAAACTGGTCGCGGACTTCGCGACCTACGCTAACCGCTGCCCGGAGTACCGCTGGCCCGGAGACCCGGAGAGGCCCGAGCCGCAGAAGAAGCCGGAACCCCCTCCCGAGGACACGGAAGGCACTCTCCGCACTCCTCACGTTCCGACGAAGCCAGAGCCCCGCAGAGAAGACGAGGCCAAGGAAGAGGCAAAGGAAAGGCTCCCAGAGATTATCCGACGCTACGGCCTGAACACCGAGCAGGCGGAACAGACGAAGGAGGAACTCGAACTGATCAATCAGCCGATCCCTCGCGACCTGCTGAAGGAAGCCGAGCCTGCCGACATCGGACGGATAGCCATCCTCACCAGTTACTTCAACCCCGAGGGCTACAGACGGATCAGGGAGAACTACCTCCGATTCCGCGAAGAAATGGCTCGCTACGATGTGGACCTCTTTATCGTCGAGTTGGCCTTCGATCACGATCCCTTCGAGATCGAGGATTCCGAGCTTCAGATCCGAGGCAAGCGAAAGGAACACAAGCTCTGGCAGAAGGAGCAACTGCTCAACCTCCTCATCGATAAAGTGCCTGAAGACTATGACGCTATCGGCTGGTTCGATTGCGACATACTCTTCCAGAATCGCGACTGGACCGATGGAGTCCGGGATACTCTCAGCAGATACACTTGGTGCCAACCCTACGCAGGCTCGTGGTTCACGGAGACGGACGGGAGTCTGACTAACTTAAAGCATTCAATGGGTTGGTTCCTGCATCATGACCCGGAGAACTTCCTGCATTTCGGCAAGGCTCATCCGGGCTTCGCTTGGGTGGGGAGGGCTGATTGGGTTCGGAAGAATAAGCTCTGTCCCACGAATGTGACGGGCGGTGGCGATGCTTTGATGGTGAAGGCGATCACGGAGCGTCTGCTTTTCATCGAGCAGTGGATGAATCCTGAGTGGATTGATGATGTGGCGGTCTGGGCGTCGCAGGCCCGAGCTTCGGGTGGCCGTCATTTTGGTTATGTGCCGGGTGATGTGATTCACCTCTATCACGGAACGCGATCTAAGCGGAAGTATCGGGAGCGGTGGTGTTATTTGACGGATCATGACTACAACCCTCGGACGGATATTGAGGTCGATCCGGAGACGCAGTTATTGCGGTGGTCGGAGGAGGCTTGGCGGTACAAGCCAGAGATGATTGCCCGAGTCTCGAATTACTTTGGGGAGCGTGAGGAGGACGACTGATGCAACCGATTTTCTATGTGGGTGGTCCGAAGACTGGGTCCTGTTCGTTCGCTGAAGCTTTCCGAAAGCTTGGTCTTCCAGTCATTAAAGATTATTCGGTTGCTGATGAGATTCGGAAGTTCGCTTTGGATTCTCGCCAGCATCCGCAGGCTGTTGGTGGTATTGCTGATTTCGGTCTGCCTGTTCCGGTTCGTCAGTTAGTTGAGGTTTATCCGGAGGCGAAATTCGTTGCTTTTCGTCGTTCGATGGATTCTTGGATCGAGTCATATCAGACGCATGTGCTTTGGGCTCGTAAGACTGGGGATTCTACCAATGCTTTGCCAGGGCTGTCGGATTCTGAGTTGGAACGGCGTTATCAGGAATTGTCTGCGGATTTGGATTGGCTCCAACAGAATCATCAAGAACGGGCTCTGATTTTGAGTTTGGAGGATGTCGCGTGGGAGCCGTTATGTGAATTTCTGGGCGTTGAGGTTCCGGAATCTGAGTTTCCACATAGTCACCGCTCTGACTCGAAGCTCTGGCAGTGTCTCGGTTATGAGTTTACGACGGATTGGGTGAGTTGGAAGACGAATTCGTGGAGGAAGTTTTTCGGTCATCTGGCGGGCAAGCCCGGTCTTCAGATGTTGGAGATCGGAAGTTACGAGGGTCGGAGTGCTGTCTGGTTCTTGGAGAACATCCTGACTGATGAGGGGGCGAAGCTTACTTGCGTTGATCAGTGGAAGTTCGGGGTCTGCCGCGACGCAGAGATTTTGTTCGATAAGAACGTAGCGGTATCGGGCTTCAGCACGAAGGTTCGCAAGGTGAAGTCGAATTCTCGGCGTGCGTTGGGTTGGTTCCCGGATAATAGCTTCGACGCTATCTATATCGATGGGAATCATTCTGGCTATGCGGTGCTTACGGATGCGTTGCTGTGTATGCATCTTGTGAAACCGGGTGGCTTGCTTGTTTTCGATGATTACCGGTGGCCCGAGCAGAGTTATGCTTATTACACGCCGGGTCCCGCTTTGGATGCTTTCCTGAGTCTCTGCGATTGGCGGGTCGAGGTAATTCATAAGGACTACCAACTTGTGCTACGTCGTCGGGATCAAGACATTCCGGCTAGGGACGTTTCTTATTAGTTCTGACGCTATACGCTCAATAATTGCCAATATACGAGTGTCAGAGAACTGCTAGCCGAAAATTGACAGGAATTATTCCTATCTGCTTTTTTGGAACGTGTGGGGAATCCCCCTTACTCATCACACCAAAAGGAGCAGACATGACCAATCACCGCTTACTAGTTCTCAAGGATAAAATCATCCACGGGAACGCACACGACGACGCCGAAACTCTGGCCCTCGCTGACGATCTCATTCGAGACGAAACCCTCGAAGTCTGGGAACGACTCGAAGCCCTCACCGTCTACGACCGGATTATCGGCGAGCCGAAACCCCTCTACATGGAATCCGACCTTCAGAGTTATCTGGTCGAGGTGGATCAGCTCGAAGACTTCCGCGAATGGTCTGGGGGATTCTCCCCGGATGAGTGCGATGCGGCACAAATCCAAGAGTATCTCGATACGGCAGCACCCGACTCGGAATGCAGGATCATTCTCCACGTGATCACGAACGACGACCGGTACTACGAGATTGATAAGGCAGACCTGATTGAGGCAGCAAATTTTCCGATCCAAGAGAACAAGCGGGTGAATTGGATGCGGGACCGGTGGGCTCCGGCTCAGGTCCACAGCGATTCGGAAGTGGATATCGTCATCATCCCGGAAGACCAAGAGGGCTGGGAGGCATTCGACGAGTACGTGAGCGAATCGGTCACACAGAGTCGGGAGGTGAGCCAATGATGGACGTCATCGAACCCAAATTCGGACATGGCCAAGTCGTCGCAACACCGGGTGCGATGGGATTACTCGCCGAAAATCGAGTCAGCACCATCGACCTGCTACGTCGTCACATCACTGGCGACTGGGGCTGCGTCGATTCTCGCGATGGGAAAGCAAACGACCTCGCTATCGGCGATGGCGGACGCATTATGTCGGCCTACCAGATCACCGAATCCCAGAAGGTCTGGGTTATCACTGAAGCTGTCGGACCAAGCGGCAAGCGGGAATCGACCTGTTTCCTGCTGCCCGAAGAATACTGATTTCTGATTTAATCACACCAACTTTTAGGAGAGACCAATCATGGCTAAAAAAGCAACCACGAAGAAGACCACGAAGCGTACCCGGAAGACCGCCAAGCCCTCAGGGAAGGCGAAGACCCGCAGCAAGCCCACGAAGGCCAAGGGAGGGGCAAAGAAAAAGCGGGGCGGCACTCCCAGAACTGACCATGGCCCGCAGGACACGCAGTACCGCGTATTCCACCTGCCGACTGGCCTGAAGGAGGGAGTCCAGGCCCTCAATGCGACGACTCCGGAGTCCACGATGGAGAAAATCTTCGAGGGATCGGTGGATACTCAACTTGATGGCGTTGTCGAAATGCTGGCTAAAGCCGGTGTTGGGAACGGTGGTGAGCGGAAGCCCATCCGCGTCAAGATTTCCGATGCAACACTCGCCAAACTGGCGAGCGCTTCGCAACAGACCGGCTTGGACCAACGGCAATTGCTCTGCTGTTGTCTGGTCCATTCGACTCGCGAGTAATTCTGTCACAAGAGCCCGATGGGGAGAAATTCCTTGTCGGGCTCTTGGCGTATTTAAGGGATAATCGGGAATCCTTGGATTCTCCTTTTGGTGTGATTGGCCCGCAGGTGATTGGTCTCCCTGCGGGCCTTCTCTATATAAGTAGTCAAAAATGTGGTGCATCACTCCTCTGAGTGTGAGCCCGAATTCCGAGCGTTCCTTAACTCCGATCCGCTCTGGGTTCGGGCTCTTTTTGTGTCTGCTGAAAAAACGAAAAAAACGAAAAAAGGGTTTGACAGTCTGTTTTAGGTCGGGTAATTTGGGCGGGTCGGAGTTTTCTCCGGCTGCCTACTACTCTGGCTGACTCCACCCGTATAAAGAGGTGGGGCTTCTCACTGGAACGGCATACCACGCTAACGGTATGCATTCTTAAAGTTCAGTGAGTATTCTGACGCCGACTTGCGTGGTTTCCTATCTGTTAAAAAAGGAGACCGAAACGATGGACTTCACGACGCTTAAAGAATGGCTTTTCGAGCAATATCCCGATGGGATTCCGGTCACTGAAGACGGCGAGGAATTCATCATACGAGCCGAGGCTAGTTACGAAGGTTGCACTTTCAACATCTGGTTTGGTGATTTTTGGGATTGCGATTTTGAAGATGAATTCTTCCTCGATTGGGATGACCCGGATTTCTTGGGGATTCTCGCGGACGCGATAGAAGATTTCACTGCTGCTGAACCTGAATAAACGAGCCTGATTTTCCTGAAACAGGGATTTCGTATACACGGCTCGTTTGCTTCACAGGTTCTCATGCGAGATCCGGCATTCTGGGCCACATTTTTTCTCTGAAAGGAGAATGCTATGTCCATATTGGACAAGTTGAAGGATAAGCACGGCGAAGCTTCGCCTGCTCCGACCGGCAAGATGGATGCCGAACTCAAGAAGAAGGCGATCTGTATGGAGGCGCTTCGCCTCATCATCACGTCCAAAACCAATCCGAGCTTACGGACGATCATGGAAGGGGTGAATGCCCGAATTCCTGGTCAGCCCTACAAGAGGCCGAATTGGATTGGCACGTTCCTTGGTGCTGCTGAGGATGGCGTCCGTCTCTGGAAAACCGACACCTCAGTCATTCGTTCGCAAGAGAACGTCCAACTTTTGGTGGCTCGACTCGATGACGAGGATGTGGCTGCTGTCTTGGAGGAACTCGGGATGACTGAGGCCCAGTTCTTGAAAGCGGTCGATGGGTTGGCCGAGTAGTCCGTGTGGTTGGTGTGGTCCGTTGCGTGCGTGCGTGCGGGCCACACCTTTTCTAATCAAAAGGAGCAGAAGTATGAAGACTATTGAAGCAATTACTTGTGGTCTCGTTGCATGGCTGGAGGATAACTTCGGTGCCGAGGTCACAAGAGAAGGCGATCATGTTGTTGGCAAGTTGGGTGATCGGGTTATCTCGTTGAGTATCCATGATGGCGAGGGGCTTTGGTTTAGTATCGATGGTCGTCACATGGTGACGATCAATTGGGGGATGATTCCGTTGGCAGACCCTAAACTGTTCGAAATCCTGAATTGGCAAATCCAGCAATCCTTTGGACCGTTGCCAACTAAGTTGCAAAGCATGGTCGATGTCGTTGATCGAGTGGTCGCTAGCTATCCCAAATTCAGATGCTATGTGAAGTTTGATGACATCCACGCTGGATGCCAAGAGGTCGTGGTTTATTCGGAGGAGCCGGATCTGTCAATCCATGCATCCTACCTCAACGATGGTCGAATCGAGTTATGGAATCGCCCTGAACACGATGGATTCATTGGCTATCTCGAATCGCAAGATCCGAATGACTGCTTTCAAGCAATCGTCGAGATCACCAATGACGCAAAGGAGAATAACTGATGACGGAATACAAGACTGGCCCAGACCGTAATGTTCATATTCACAACATCTGCGTTGCTCTACTGGAGATCTACGATGAACAACAGCGGTTCGGGGTCATCACCTCGAATGGATTGCTCGAATACATCGCAGGAAAGGCCGAGGCGAGGGCTAAAACGACGCATGGTGACTGTCTCGGTGGGCATGGTCTCTGCCTAAATGTCTACCGCAGGGCCGTCAGAGGTAAGACTCAGCGAGTTTTCGATCTGACTGAGGAGGTTCTTCAGACCTGCCGTGATTGGTTGGCGAATGAGGGCGAAGAACCGGACGTGCTGATCTAATTGATGGCGAATGAAATAAGGAGAATAACTGATGGTGAAGAAAAATGAACCTGCCGAGATCGGAATCGCTGCTGATTTCCTTATGCGGGGCAAGTACGTCACGTTCGGTGACGAGGTCTACAAATGGGACTCGAAGCACTACCGACGATTCTCGGATAAAAAAGTCAGAACATCCATGCTCAGCCCAGATGTGACAGTCTCCGATGTGGAGGCCGGGCTCAAACGGGTCAAATGGTTGACGCATATCGAAAACACGGAAGCACCGCCATTCTGGTTGGATGTGGAAGACTGCGTCGAAGATCCGATTCCAGACTGGTATCGCAACCAGACGCCGATCCCGTTTGAAAATGGAGTTCTGTTACTAGAGAAGTGGCTCGAAGGATCGGGCGATGCCTTCATCAGTAACACTCCCGCACTCTTCGCGACAACGACGGTCCCGTACTCCTATGATGCGTCGGCCAAGTGTCCGAAGTGGATGGAGTTCATGAATTGGTTCGCCAGTGGCGACAAGGAAGGGTTGGATCTGATCCAGCAGTGGTTCGGTTCGGTCTTCGTGCCGCAGCAGAATCATGAGAAGTTCCTGTGGTTACAGGGTGCCGGTGAGAATGGTAAGTCGGTGCTGACTAAGACCGTCGATTTCGTTATTGGCTCGGATCAAGTTGGGCATCTCGATGTATCCGACCTGCCGAAAGATTTCAGGTTGCAGGGACTTATTGGGAAGCGGATCAACATCTCTCAAGAGTTCTCTCGGCTGACCGATCAGATCGAGAACTCGATCAAGAAGATGACCTCCAATGAGACCGAGGCGATCAATCGCAAGTTCAAAGAGGTTTTGAATCTCAAACTGAACTGCAAACTATTGTTGGTCTCGAACAAGGTGCCGTACATCCGCGATGACTCAGACGGATTCTATCGTCGGATGCTCATCTTTCGCTGCAAAGCCAAGGTCGTTGAGAAACGGCTGAATCTTGAAGATGACTTGATCAAAGAGGCACCTGGGATTTTCAACTGGATTCTCGAAGGTGCGAAGAAGTACATGGCGGTCGGCAACATCGTCGTACCAGAAACGATCCAGAATGACATCAACGAGATTCGGTATGACTTCGATATGGTTGGTCGCTTCGTGCGTGAGATGCTCGTCTACACTGGCGATCCGAAGGACCGCATCATCACGGCGAATGCTCCGAGGGTGAATGGAGTCCATCAAGAAGTCTCAGCGTATGGCGAGTTCGATCAGTGGTGCGAAGCCAACGGGCATCAAAACCCACCCAGTTCGAGCATGTTCGTGCGTCGCGTTCAAGAACTCACTGGATGTGAAAAGAAACGCATCCGGGAAAACGGGATGCAGATCAGTCGATTCCTTGGTCTTGCTTGGGCTGAAGACTTGACGGACGAACTCAATAGCGGACGCCGCAAACTCGAAGACCTGCCGGACTCCAAATTCAAGGAGGAATTCCGGAAGGCTGGACCACAACCGCAGTCCGAGGCGGATGATCTCGTTGATGATATGACTATACCCGAACCCGAAGAGGTGACCAAATGAAACGATCTGAACAATGGCTGAAACTAAAGCTCGAACTCACTGACGAACAATGGCAACGAATCGATCGAGCCATGCAACGAGAGCCCGATCTGGATGAGAAGGATCAACTTCTCTTCGCCGTGAATACGCTCGCTGACGACTGCATTAAGGCTCTCCACGAATGGAAGGAAGAAGCACCGAAAGAGACGGTTAGTAGTTTGCGGATGACGTTGCTCTCTTTGGGTGAAGTGCATAAGGCATTTTATCCATATGACCAATGGGATGATTTCCAGCGGCACCTACGAGAGTTGCGTTTGATTTAACCAACTAACCCACGTCTGCAACAGTCCAACGGACTGACTGTACCACTCAACAAGGAGACTATCGATGCTCTACATGGCGACCGAACCAAGGAACCCAGAGCAACTAACACTGAAAGCGGAGGAGGTGGCGTGGCTTGTCGGAGTTAAATCCGGCAAGACTATACTCCGCTGGGTTCAAAAAGGACAATTCCCTAAACCCATGCGAATCGAAGGATCAACACGCTGGTCACGCACCGAAGTCGAACTCTGGCAGCGAGTCAATGGCGACATGCGGAAGTTCTACCGCGAGAAACGAGGGAAGTGATTCCTAGACGAGTAATTCCTGTGAAACCGAGCCACTGATTTACTGGTGGCTCGTTTCATTTACTCACCAAGGAGCAATCATGACCAACGACTTACCCGAAATCCGAATCACCACCTATCGAGGAGAACCACACTTTACTTGGGGAAACAAAAACAATAAGCGGCGTCGCAAAATCAAGAACCCGAACGACGAGAACGCAGTCCAGAGACAGAAAGCTCAGCTAATCACTGAAATCCTAGTCCAACAAGAAGGAGGTCAGATACTCAAACGGGTCAAGGTGCCGCTCGAACAGCACATCACTGACTTCCTGAAGGATGCTAGTCGAAAATGCGGCCCCGATCATTTGAAGGCCAAAGAAAAGAGACTCCGGCGAGTTTTGGAAGTAGCCGATATCAAACACGTTGACCAACTGGACGCAGCGAGAATTGATGACGCGATCAGATCGATGCGACAAGTTCCAGCGTCACCACATAAAGATGTAGATGAGTATCCAATACTCAAAACGAAAACCAAGAATGACTACCGGAAAACGATTAAGCAATTCTCGCGGTGGCTCTATCGAAAGAATCGCACCGAAGCTCACGCACTACACGATCTCGACATGGAACAAGTCCGGGACAATACCAAAAGAATTCGATTTCAACCTGACGAACTCGAATTACTAATCAACGCAGCGATGGAATCAGAGCGGACGGTTGAGGGGTATGATGGGACGCTGCGTGCGTGGCTCTACATCCTTGCTGTTTCAACTGGGTATCGACGCAAGGAACTAGGGGCCATTACTGCGGACTCCTTCGATTTCGAGAGTGACCCACCTACGTTGACTGTGCGGATTGGTCAGACGAAGAACAAGAAGGAGGCGTCACAGCCCTTTCGGGCGGAACTCGTTCCTGCCCTGAAAGAATTCCTCGCGTCTCGCGAGGGTCATGTCTTCCCGAATTTGCTGAAACCCGAGCCTCCGAAGACTTGCCGAATGATTGATAGCGATATGGAGGAGGCGTGTATCCCGAAGACAGTGAAGGAGGGGAAGCGGGATTTCCACAGTCTGCGTCACACCTTTGTGAGTTCGCTTGCTGCGTCTGGTCTGGCCATTACCGATATCCAGGTGATGTCGCGTCATTCGGACCTTCAGACGGTCGCTGGATACATGCACTCGAACCGGGGTGTGGCGAAGCGTGCGGTGGAGGTTCTGCCCTCTCTGCCGCTTCCGGGAACCCCCAAAGCCTGAGGGGGTGCAGAGGGGGGTGCAAAAACAAGAGCCAAAACGGGGAACCCGCTTTGGCCCTTTTTTGCAGTACACCCGAAGGGATTCGAACCCCTAACCCTCGGTTCCGAAGACATAGGATAACCGCCTTCGAGAAACGTGCGCCTGCTTAAACGCCACGATTTCAGGACGTCGCTCAGCGTTCAGTATCTCTCATGAATGCATCGGTCCCAATCATGCTAAGGATCACGCTAAGAGCACCCCCAATCGCTACCGCCTCATAATTATTTTGAATTTTGAGGATACGTGCTGCTCGTGGTCTCTCGCATGCCTGCTTCGTGCTGTCTCGTATTTTGTCGAACCCCACAAAGCTCTCTATCCGCTACTTGCTGTTTTCAAGCGAAAATTCGGCGGTATGGTTGGGGCATGTCAACGAAACGCAAAACATTTCCGACACAAGGGCTCGCCAAAACTTCCGAGGCGGCGGAGTTCCTGAACTGCTCCAACGGTTGTGTCCGCCGCTGGTGTCAACAAGATCGCATCGATCATGTGATGATCGGAACGCACTACCGGATTGAGTGGAGCGTGCTGCACGACTTTGCCGCCGGCAAATATCGGTTGCGAGGTCCGAAGCGGGAGGAGATTGAAACCTAGCGTGCCGTGGGGAAGAGGCCATCCCGCTTGGCTCATAACCAAGAGATCGCAGGTTCGAATCCTGCCGGCACTAATTAGGAATTAGGCATTAGGATTTAGTAATTAGTTTTTGGGAAACAGCCTTCGGGTCGCACAGAGCAAGGTCGCTCTCGGTTGTGCGTCATGGTGCGAATGGTGACTTCACAATCATCGCGGCCCGGAGGTTTCCCACTCTGTTCCTTTTCCAACTTTCAAAACGCTGCGTGGAAGGTCCGCGCACAGGGAGGCGAGATGAACATCATCGACACCTTGATGCGGGCCGCATTGGCACACGTTTGTCTCGGCATCGCGTCCGCCGTCACGGTCGGCTGCC
>JABURQ010000113.1 GCA_014762625.1 Planctomycetaceae bacterium
CAAACCAACATGTCCGCTTTTTTGGAAACCTACGTACGCTAGAACTCGAAGAACCGGAATTCATGAGGTCGATGATATCATGCCAGACAGAGAAAGGCATGCTCACGCAAGCGAGAGCATGGCACCCGGCTATGGAGATAACAATGAGTGACATATCGGAAAATAAACTTAACGATATGAAAATTATGCTGAAAATTATTATGGAGCATAATGATCAATGGAACTGGTACAAAGTAAGTCGAGCTTGCTTCGGGAGACTTTCCAGTCCTGCCAATTTAGACCTAAAAGAATTACTTCAATTAAAGTTAGTCGAAGAAGTCCCTGCAAATGATGGGGATATGTCTTGTTTGTCGATCACAGAACATGGAAAGGCATTTCTAGTAAATAACCCACAATCTTAATTATATTTCTTAGCAGGGTAGCCCGACTGATCGTTAGATCGGTTGGGTGACGTCAGTCACAAGAATCCTTCCCATCATGCGGGTGCGAACTGTGATAAGATGAAATTTTGTGTATCCCCTCATGATTCGGGTCGTTGAAATGGTGAAGCGACGAGTCTATCAGAATGAGAAACACGTTCATTTCGTGACATTCTCCTGCTATCGACGACGACAGTTACTCAGTCTCGATTCCTCCAAACGAATCGTCATCGGCCAACTCGGCAGTCGATTGGTCAAACATTCCGTTCTCTGCACCGGATTTGTGATCATGCCCGATCACGTGCATGCTTTACTCTGGTTTCCGGAACCGAGTGACTCCGTTTTCTTCCGTTTCATCCGCGTTCCCTGTTTTTCTTTCTGTCTTTGCGTGAGACCTCTCTTTTGTCAGTCACAGTCTGGCCGATAGATACTTAATGCAAGTCAACACAATGGTCCGCACAGCGGCCCCTACGGCTTTCAGTCAGTCATCACATGTTGGTCCCACATGTCGGGTTGCGGCTCGCTTGCGTGAGCCGCTCAAGAGATCTCCCTCCCCGGTCACTCGCTGCGCTCGTTCCCGACCCTCCCAGGGGGAGGGTGAAGACAGTCTCTCTTTTCGTTGCCGTGCGCGACCTGTTTGTGATTCGAGAGATTCGTGGTCAAACAATCTGGGGGCTCACTACGTTCGTCCCCAGCCACCCAACAGAAGCGTTCTCAGTGGGCCTCCGTTTTCTCCGTCTCATCCGTGTTCCATTCATTCCGGGCCCATTCAAGCACTGGCGGACAAGCCGCACAGTGCCACCCGAAGAATGATCTTGCAAATGAGTGCGTACCAGAGTTAGCGTTCGGGATTGGTTGTCACGGTGATCCGCATTCGGTCCCTGAAATCAGACTTCACCCTCCCTTTGGGAGGGTCGAAGGTGAGGAACGAACCTTCGGGGAGGGTTTCAATCAATCTCTCCCCCTCCCCAGAACCTCGCTGTCGCTCGTTTCTGACCCTCCCCCATTCTGGTGGAGGGTGAAGTATTATCAACTATCCGAGAAATCCGCGTCATCCGCGGTCTGTCAATTTGGGATTTTTGAATTTTGATTTTGGAGCAGTGCCTGACCTCTTGTGCTGATGCCACCCCGGTTGACGAGCAAACGGGGCTACCCGGCTGTTTGTCAATGTCTGACAACAATCCAGCGTTAGGTAGAGAAAGTTGGATCTGTGGCAATTTGATTTTTTGTTAGTTGTGATTGGTCAGTGGTCAGTTGAGATTGGTGGTCCCAGTTCAACAACTGACAACCTACAAATGACAACGGACCATTCCCAAACAGCTGCGGAAATCACATTTCGTCCGTAGGGGAGTCAAAAGTGGGCAAAACCGTCGGGTTTCGCTCCAAGATGACAACATGACAAGATGACAACTTTCAAATTTGTCATCTTCCAAACTTTAAGGACTTACAACGAAAACAGACGGAAGTTTGCGAAACAGCGAAAGCACATTTCGAGCCGTCGGGAAGCCCCGGGTTTCCATTTTTCCTTTGGTCCCGGAATAAACCCGCGGTATCATACAGCCCACGCGTTATTCCCACCTGCAAGACAAGGATTCGTCCCGCCATGATGAGATTCTCCCTCGTTACGTTGATTGCACTCTTCTCGTTCGCGCAACTCCACGCCCAGGACAACTGGCCGCGGTGGCGCGGTCCGCAGCAGGACGGCCATTACGCAGGCACCGAGGCACCGCTCAAATGGAACCAGTCCGATATCGTCTGGCGAACGGAGCTCCCCGGCAGCGGTCAGTCGTCCCCCTGTATCTGGCGAGATCGCATCTTCCTGACGGCGGAAAAGGGAAACGGGGCCGAGCGAATCGTCCTGGCCGTCGATAAGAAGTCCGGCAAGATTCTCTGGGAACAGTCGGTCTGGAAGGGAGAACCGGAACCGTCACATGCCTTGAACGGCTGGGCATCGGCAAGCTGCGCCACCGATGGAGAACGGGTTTATGCTTTCTTCGGGATCGGCGGACTGCATTGTTTGACGGTGGACGGCAAGCCGGTCTGGAGCAAGGACCTTGGAGATTTTCAGGGGCCGTGGGGAACGGCAGCGTCCCCCGTTCTCGTACGTGATATGTTGATTCAGAATTGCGATGCCGACGCCAATGCCCGCCTGATGGCATTCGACAAGAAGAATGGTCAGGAAATCTGGTCCACCAAGCGCGATGATGCGCGCGGCTGGAGCACGCCGATTCTGATCACCGTGGAGGGGCATGAAGAACTGATTCTGAACGGCGACGCACGCGTCACCGCCTACAACCCGAATACGGGAGAGGAACTCTGGTTCTGCAAGAGCTTTACTGGACGGGGCGCTCCGACCGCTACCTTTGCCAACAACCTGATCCACATGATCAACGGAAAACCGGGGGACTGTTACGCCGTCCGACCCGGCGGTCGCGGGGACGTCACCGATAGTCACATGGTCTGGCACGCCCGTCGCCCCAAAGGGCGCGATCTCCCCTCCCCCGTCGTCATCGGGGAGTACATGGTGACCGCCAACATGGACGGCGTCTATTCCACCTTCAATTCCCTTACCGGGAAACAGGAAGCCCTGTTCCGAATTGGTGGAAGACACGTCGCCACGCCGGTTTCGTACCGCGGGAAAGCGGTCTTCATCGACGAGAAAGGAAAATCGACTGTCGTCGATCCCCCGAGAAAAGTAATCGCTGAAAACTCACTCGGCGATAGGGACGGCGAAATCTTCCGTTCGTCCGTCATCCCGAACGGCGAATTTGTCTTTATTCGGTCGACAAAAGCACTTTACAAAGTCGGGAAGTAACCGTCCGAACTAATAGCTGTCGCGAGCGAGATACCGACGACGGCGACGACGACGATAGCGGTGCATCCACCCTTCGCCGTCTTCCGATTCGGCAAAGTACGTTCCGGAAAGGACTTTGTAGAAGAACAGGATAATAAACGCCCCCACGGTGCCGGCGGCGAATCCGACGATACTGATCGGGGTAATCCGAGCCCCTTCCCAAAAGAAGAGTGCCCCACCGCATCCGATAATACTACCGCCGATACCCATCATCAGGGTGGCGACGGCACCACCGGGATCGCGTCCCGGCATGATCGCTTTGGCGGCGAGACCGACAAGCGTTCCAAATCCGACCCACAACAGCATATCGTGAACGGCATTTTCGAGGATTTGCATCAGATTTTCGTCGAGCATCCCTGTTTCTCCCTCGTTCTCGATCGTGTTTCCCGAGCGCACTTTCAGCGAAAGAGCGTCTCTATTCAGCACATCGTCATGCCCCGATCGCTAACTTTGGAAAAACAGTCCCAGCCCGCAGAGTTTTACATTCCTGACGATAATCACTTCTTTTTCCGCGGTTTCGGCACTTTCCAGCGGGGATTCGGCACGTGTGCTTCGTCGATCGCCGCTTTGAGCTTATTCACAATTTCAGGATGCTGAGCGGATATTTCGTGTTCCTCAGAGAGATCGTCGGCGAGATTGTAGAGCTCGAAGTTGTCGCTGCCGAACGGCTTGATGATCCCCTTCCAGTCCCCCATACGAATCCCTTGAGCATTCTTCCCTTCGTAGAATTCCCAGTAGAGATAGTCGTGTTCCTTCTGCTCGGATTCGCACCCAAGGAGTGTCGGCAGAAAACTGATGCTGTCGAACTTCTGATCGGTATCGGGAACGGTATTCGTCAGATCGGAGCAAGTCATCATCAGGTCGCCAAAATAGCCGACGTGATCGGTCACCGAACCGGCCTCAATCGTACCCGGCCACCAGGCAATCATCGGAACGCGAATTCCCCCTTCATACAAATCCCGTTTCGTCCCGCGGAGCGGACCGTTGGAATCGAAGATGTCCGCTTTGTGCCCCCCTTCGGCATGCGGGCCGTTATCGGACGTGAAAATGACCAGCGTATTCTCGGCGATCCCGTACTTCTTCAATTGAGCCAGGATCTTGCCAACTTCGAGATCCGCGCGGGACACCATCGCGGCGAACTGCTTGTGTCGCTCGGGCCAGTCCTTGTCTTTGTAGACCGCCAGGTCCTCGGGAATCGTCTCCAGACCGTCATTGCGTCCTTCATTGTTCGCATGCGGGAGGGTCATCGCGTAATAGATAAAGAACGGCTTGTCGTGATTGTTGTCGAGAAAGCTGTGAAGATGTTCGCCGATCAGATCGGCGGAGTAATCGACTTTTTTCGTCGCTACTCCTTGTCCGTATTCCCCTTCGTTGGGAACTACGTTTCGCAGCTTGACCCGCTGTTCGTTATGCACCAGGAAGGTCGGGTAGTAATTGTGGGCGTGATGCTGATCGAGGTAGCCGTAAAACTCATCGAAGCCTTGTTTCGTTGGAACTCCTTCCGAGCCGAAATGACCGATTCCCCACTTCCCGAACAGTCCGGTCGTATAGCCGGCCTGCTTCATCAACTCGGCGACAGTAAAATGTTCCGGCTTGAGATTGTCCTTGCCGTTTCCGCGGATAAAAGCATGCCCGAGGTGTTGCCCCATCATCAGCACACAGCGGGACGGCGCACAGACCGTCGAGCCGGCGTAAAAGTCGGTGAACTTCATCCCTTCCGACGCCATGCGATCGATGTGCGGCGTGCGAAGCTGTTGCTGCCCGTAACACCCGAGATCGCCGTAACCGAGATCATCGGCCATGATGAAGATCAGATTGGGGGGAGATTTGGGTTCCGGGGTACAATCCGCGGCAGTCACGCTGGCCGCATGGAAGAGTAAAGCCACCAGAAACAAGGACAACAGAGCAAAAGGACGAGCACGCATATCAATCACCTTCGGTGTGGTAAAGTTCAACAAACAAAGAGCCGACAACGACCGGAATTATTTCCCGATGCGATAAAGATGAGTCTCCGTCCGCAGGACGAGATCGTCACCAACTACCGCCGGAGATGCCATAAATCCGGAATCGAGCTGATTTTCGGCCACAATTTGAAACTCACGCGCGGCCTTGAACACCGTCGCTTTCCCATCCTGGGCGAAGACGTAGATATTGCCGTTGGCGTAGAGCGGCGATGACGAGTAATTACCGCTGACCCGTTCCTGCCAGACAATCTCACCAGTTTCCGCATCGAGGCAGGTCGCGACCCCCTGGTCGTGAATCATGAAGATCAGCCCATTGACGAGAATAGGAGTCGGCTTGGAAGGAACGCTCTTCGCCTGAATCCAGTTGACGTGAGTGTCCGTAATATCGCCGTGGCCTCCCTCTTTCACGGAGATCAATTTCGCTTTGCCGAAACCGGTATTGATGAAAAATGTCCCGTCGCGGTAAATCGGCTTCGCGGTTGCTGAGTGCTCTTTGTAAGTCAGCTTCCAGACTTCCTCACCCGTTTCGAGATCGTAGGCAACGGTCGCTTTCGCCGCAGGACTGATCACCAGCTTGCGTCCTTCCTGTTCGACGACGATCGGCGTGCAATATGCTTTCATCATGTCGCCGTTATCAGTGTGGAAATCGATGTACGGCGCACGGTCTTTTTTCCAGATCGTCTCGCCGGTGTTTTTATTCATCGCAATGATGTACTGATAATCGTAGCCATCGTAATGGATGATGAGCTTATCCCCTTCGATAATCGGGGACGATCCCGGACCGCGCCAATGGTGACAGGGAAGATCGGTTCGTTCCCAGATTTTCTTCCCCGTTTCCGCATCAAGACAAGCGGTCCCGTAACTGCCGAAATGCATGTAAGCCCGCCCCGGTTCGAGAATCGGGGTCGGCGAGGCGTAGCTATTGAGCTTGTGAATTTCCCGCGGTTCCGCGACGTCGAACAGCTTGATGTCGTGGATGATTTTGCCGGTTTCCGCATCGACACAAATGGCGTACATTTCGTGCCCGTCGGGTGTCGCTGTCCCCATCCAGATCCGACCCTCCAACTCCACGGGAGAGGACCAGCCGCGACCGTGAATCGGCGTCTTCCACTTGATATTCTTCTCTTCACTCCACTCCACAGGCAGCTTTTTGGAAGCGGAACGGCTTTCTCCCGTCGGCCCGAGAAACTGATACCAATGCTCGGCAGAGGCAGGAGAGAGGAAGAACATTCCAGTCAACAAGACGAAAAGGCAGGAGACAGTGGATCGCATGATCTTGGCGGGAACCTTTCTTCAAGGTCGTTTCGGAGTGACTCACAAGTCAGGAACCCTCATAATATCCAATCGAACGCCGTAAGTCGATTATTTGATGACACCGACCGGGACAAATATGTCATTTGAGACACTCCATCTCTGGAACCGCCGCTGGACGGCCCGGATCCCGGTTTTCGTTCTGTTTTTTCTGGCCACAGTCGCGACATTTTTGCTGATCGGCGGCTACCTGACTCTCCGTAACTACTGGACAGTTCCCCCGGCGAGTAGTGGTGACGAACCGGTCTACGACTCGATCGGCTGGGAACTGAGTCAGGGGAACGGATACCAACTCGATTTTACGAATCCGGAATTCCGTCAACCGTACGATCAGGCAGATCGGCAACTGACCACTTCCACCCGCGACGACAACGTGCCCGACACAGTTCGCCCTCCCCTGTTCCCGTTCGTCATCTCATGGACCAATCGCCTGCTGGGACGACAATTCTGGGGAGTACGTCTCTGGAACCTGCTCTGCATTTCGGTCTCCACCGGGATCACAGCGGTGTGGCTGAATCGTCGTGCTGGATTGCTGTCTATCCTGCTGTTGATCCCCCTGGCGGCTGTCGTCGATGTCCGCACACGGCTTTACAGTCGCGCCATTCTCACGGAAGCAACCAGCGTCCTCACCGTGACACTCATGACTCTGGCACTTCTGAGACTGTTTGAACATGTCCATCGAGGCGAACTGCACGCCATTTATCGCTGGGCGTTCTTCTCCGGGATCTGCGCCACGCTTTCCCTCTATACACGTTCCAATATCCTATTGTGGCTTCCGGTTATCGCAATCAGTATCGGCTGGTCGAGTTTCCAGAAGACCCAGTCCCAACGACTTCGCAGAGCCGCAATGGTCGTC
The DNA here is from genome assembly GCA_014762625.1 of Planctomycetaceae bacterium. GTDB lineage: Bacteria > Planctomycetota > Planctomycetia > Planctomycetales > Planctomycetaceae > JABURQ01. The sequence continues at coordinate 7,405 of JABURQ010000113.1, forward strand.
GGTCTGTTTGTGATGACGATCGCGGTCGGCTACGCCCCCTGGGCGATCCGCAATATTCGCGTGACGGGAGCGTTTTTCCCCCTGGGAACCCAGGGAGCCACGCAGCTCTCCGCCGCCTGGGGCGATGAAATCTGGGAATCCCGAGGAATATGGAACAATCTTCAGGCTCAGGGTTTCTTCGATAAATTGGACGATGAAGCTCTCCCGCCGATGAAACATCGAGTGGCACAGGCTCAGTACAGTCAGTCGAAAGCCAGAAATTGGATCGTGCATCATCCGACGAAATCAGTCCTGCTGATCCCGTTGAAAATTGGACAGGAGTTTCGACCGCATCACTGGTCAGAAGCCGTCATTTTGCTGCTGGCGACCCTCGGACTCTGGAAAATGAAGCCCTCCCCCGCCCGTCGAACTTTTCTCACCCTGATTTTGGCGGCGGCGTTCGGAGTCGGACTGACGTGGTCCGTCGAAGGGCGTTTTCTGGTTCCGTTGCTGTTTGTCTGGCATTCGCTGGCCGTTTCCGGACTGGTCTCCTGTCTGGGGCTGAATTCGGGTGAAGAACTTTCCTCAGTGACGGTTAACTGAAGGAATCGCATCGCTTGCGACCAGATTGGACTGCCAGTACCCTGAAGCCGTACACATTGAGGAGAATTGAGATGTCCCAAGTCATGACTGAAATCAAAGTGGGCCACAGCCCCGATCCCGACGATGCGTTCATGTTTTACGCACTCGCCAAAGACAAAATCGATACCGGCAATTACAAATTCACACACGAATTGCAGGACATCGAATCACTCAACCGCCGGGCCTTCACCGGCGAACTGGAACTGACTGCCGTCAGCCTGCACGGCTACGCCTATCTGGCTGATAAATACGCCGTCTGTGCCTGCGGAGCCAGTATGGGCGACAACTACGGCCCGATGGTGGTCGCTCGCGAAGAATGGTCGGTCGACGATCTTCGAGGAAAGAAGATCGCCGTACCGGGAACTTACACCTCCGCATTCTTGTCACTCAAGCTGTTGTTGGGAGACGATTTTGAATACGAGGTCCATCCGTTCGATGAGATCCTGAACGTCGTCGAACAGGGGAAAGCCGATGCCGGCCTGATCATTCACGAAGGACAACTGACTTACGGCGATCAGGGGCTGAAACTGATCATCGACCTGGGCGTCTGGTGGCACGATGATACGGGACTGCCTCTGCCGCTGGGAGCGAACGCGATTCGCCGCGATCTCGGCCAACAAGCGATGGAAGAAGTGACCGCCCTGCTCAAAGAAAGCATTCAGTTCGGACTCGACCATCGTCAGGAAGCGCTCGAATACGCCCTGCAGTTCGGTCGCGATCTCGACGATCGAAAGGCAGACAAGTTCGTCGGCATGTACGTCAACGACTGGACGCTCGACTTCGGTGAGAAAGGCCGCGAAGCAGTCAAACTGCTCCTCGATCGCGGTTATGACGCCGGCGTCATCCCGCACAAGGTGGATGTCGATTTCATCGGCTGATCGGTCGCATTGAACTTAAAATCAGCCCCCGTTACAGTGAACACTGCCGGAAATCCGGCAGTGTTTTTTTGTGTCCACTCTTCCAGATTTGAAGCCTCCATCATGACTCCCGCTGACTACTTGCTCGACTTGTACGGTCTTTCCGGTCAAACCGCCATTGTGATTGGAGGGACGGGAGTTCTCGGCGGCGCGATGGCCGACGCATTAGGGGCCGCCGGAGCCCACGTCATCATCGTCGGACGAAGCGAGGAACGCGGCACCGCCGCGGTGAAAAAGATCACCGATGCCGGCGGGTCGGCGGAATTCCTGGCCGCCGATTCGACCAAACGCGATGATCTCGAACAGATCGTCGAGCATCTGAA